>JAZRBX010000034.1:0-13418 GCA_045635285.1 Victivallaceae bacterium | reverse complement strand
ACTATCGGCAGAATCGGCACGACCATAATCCTTGCTCTCGGAGCTTTGAATGAAACATGGACAGTTTTCGGAAAAACTTACACCAAGTACAATTTCCTTTTTGCCCTGTACTGTTTTCTTACGGTTTTCTGTCTGCTTTTCATGCTCATTTCTCCGTCTGTGGTTCCCCGACACAAAGATTACTACGAGCCTTCAAATTAACAGAAGACGGGGGCGGCGCAACCACCCCGGCAAAAATCATTCTGTATTCAATACGCAAAATGTATATGATCAATGGTCATGATCATCATGATCGTCGTGATCGTGAAGTTCATGGAGATTTATGTCATCATTTTTTGTATCGCTGAATTTTTTTGCATCAGAGTGGCCGTCGGCATAAAGATAATTTGAAAATTTGCCGTGCCTCTCTTTGGCTATCATATCTTCCCAATTTTCTTCATGTGTGCAGTAGCACTGATGGGAAAGGGCACTGCCTTCGTCGGCTCTTTCACTCAAAACTATTTTCTGTGACGGATCTTTGATACTGCTTATGCGGACGCCTTCGGTAAAACCTTCATTTATGATATAGCTTTGAAGTTCGGCATCTTTATCGTATTTGGGGTCGGCCGGACAGCGCAGATGTTTTTCCTGATAATCATACGGCTCAAGCATGGTGTACCATGTGTCGTGATCATGTTCACCTTCACCGTGGTCGTGAGTGTGGAGTTTCGGAAAAAAGTCATCATTGTCGGCAGAATAAAACTGAAATGCCAGACCTGCCTGTTTCAGATTGTTCATGCATTGGATAGAGCGAGCCCGTTCACGGGCTTTGCCGAGTGCGGGAAGCAGCATGCCTGCAAGAATGGCGATGATAGCGATTACAACTAACAGTTCGATCAGTGTGAAATAAGATGATACAACGGTTTTACAAGTATATTTTTTTATCATAAAAATTTTCCTTCTGCAATTTGATTTTGATACAATACTCCTGCAAAAATGAGGAGTGGAAAATAAAATCAGACTGCAGGAGGACCACGGGTGGAGGTGTAAAAGACCGGACTTGCACTGAATGAATAAATGCAGACCGTTTCAGTTGAAATTTTTTCTCCTGATATGATGAAAATATTATCTTCAATATCAAAGAGTGAGTTGCGCAAATGGTATTCACAAACGGAACAATGCTCATTGTTCTGCAAAGGCAGGGCAGAACTTTCAAGGTGCGGCGTTTGGGTGTGATCGTGCTGGGCGATGCAGAAAACTTCGGGAGCGATTTGAATGTGAAGAACGGTATGCAGATAACTGCTCAAATTCATGAGCAGAACCAGCATCAGCATTACCATTGAAAAATTTTTCAATTTCTTTCTCATATGCGGTATTTTAGCACTGCAAAATAAAAAAGTCAAGTCTATGTTCAAAAAAAATAAATAAACATCGTTTGCAAGGTTGATATTTCCGCAAAAAGATATATAATAAGTCAAGGTACAAAATATGGAAAATTCAAAGCAGAAAAAAGTTATAGTTGCCATGTCCGGCGGAGTTGATTCATCCGTCGCCGCCGCTTTTGCCCAAAAAGCCGGCTATCAAGTGCTTGGCGTTACTTTGAACTTGAAACATCCCGATGAAAATTTTTCCAAAGCACAGCAATGCGCCGGCAAAAGCGATCGTGATGCGGTCGAAGATGTTTGCAGAAAACTCGGTATTGAGCATTTTTATATTGATGCTTACAGCGATTTTGAAAAAGAGGTCCTCCGTCCGTGCGCTTTGACATACCTTGCCGGACAAACCCCCAATCCGTGCTGTTTGTGCAACCGCCATATCAAATTCGGTAAACTGCTTGAATTTGCCGAACTTCACCATGCAGAAAAAATCATGACCGGACATTATGCCAAAACATGCGTCATTGACGGTCAAACAAGATTGCTCCGCGGTGATGATCCCAAAAAGGACCAAACCTATTTCCTTTACGCTTTAACTTGTGAGGAATTGAATTATCTTGAATTTCCTGTCGGCAAAATGTGCAAAGAAGATGTCCGCCGTGCTGCCGCAGAACTTGAATTGAGCGTTGCCTCACGCCCCGACAGTCAGGACAGCTGCTTTCAGGTCGAAAATGAATGTTTCGGTGAAACTTTGCGGCGTTTGTTCGATTATCCTGCACGACAAGGGAGATTTTTTTATAACGGGAAAAAGGTCGGTCAGCACAGCGGTATCCATCAATTTACTATCGGGCAGCGCAAGGGGCTGAATGTCGCTCTCGGTGTTCCTGCTTTCATCAAATCAATAAATCCCGCAAACGGAAATATTGAACTTACAACCGATCCCGATGAGTTGCTGTGCCGACGATTTGAGGTGAGAAATCTTAATTTTCACTGTCAGATCGCTGACGAATTCAAAGCTATGGTGCAGATCCGCTACCGCTCAAAACCTGTTGAAGCAACTGTAAGAAAAATCTCCGATGACTGTCTGGAAGTTATTCCTGATACTCCGCAAAGAGCAGTTACCTGCGGTCAGGCAGCAGTTTTTTATGACAATGATTTACTGCTCGGAGGAGGCATCATAGATGTTGCTTAAAGTTATCGCCGTAGGCAAAATGAAAGATAAACATTTCCAGAGCCGCATCGAAGAATATGCAAAATGGCTCACTCAAAACAACAAAATCGAAATTGTTGAACTTACCGATTCCGTCAAAGAAAAAGAAAATGATGCCATTTTAAAACATATTGAAAAAGAAAATCACGCTTTTATCATAGCCTTGACCGAAGAGGGAAGAGAGTTCACCTCCCGTGAACTTGCTTCAAAACTCGGTTCGATCCAGAGTAAAATCATTTTTATCATCGGCGGTCCTTACGGACTTAATGATGAAGTCAAGAAAAAAGCCGATATGCTCTGGAGTCTGTCAAAACTTACTTTCACCCATGAATTTGCCCGATTGATTCTGCTGGAACAGCTTTTCAGAGCATCCAATATTCAAGCGGGCGGTTCGTATCACAATGATTGAGAGGTCCTATATGAAATTTTTCCGCAATTTGTTTCTGCTGTCAATGGTTTTATTTATTGGGGCAGGGTGCGCGTCAAGCCGCAGAATGATGCGTATTTCACCATTCAATGAAGAGTCCGATGCGGAAAAAAGAGTAAATATTTTTCCCCTCTGTTACAGAGAAGACGACAAAAGTTCAATCATGTGGCCGATTTATGACAATGATGATCAGGGAATCGCCGTCCGTCCGTTTTTCAATAAAGAAAAAAGTGATGTTTCAATACTTTTTCCGCTGTCTGCATGGAACACCGATGATGGCAACGGCTGGGCTTTGAATACAGTTTGGGGGAGAAATTCTCTCGGTGTGCTGCCGCGTTTCTATTACAACATCGGAGAAAACAAAAATTTTGTCAATGCATTGATATTTTTCAATTTCTATAATCATGACAATAAACAACTGCTGCTGAAAAATGATAAACTGAATATTCTTGCAGGACCGTTGTTTTGGGAATGTGCCGAAGTTTTTCTGCCGACTCCCGGTGCGGCAAATATTTTTTTCCTGAAAGAACTTGATACTCAATGCGGCATTTTGAAAAAAGCCATTGAATCCGATGATATGTCAAATTTGAACAGCAGCAGAAAAATTATTGCAGAAATTCTGAATGAGATGAATTGCAGCAATGATTTTGAAATACCTGAAAATATGGAAGAATTTGAAGATTTCATACACAGTCTGCGTCTGAAATTCTGTACAAATTACAGCAGCAAATCCTCCATGCTTTTCCCGTTGTACGGCGAATCAGAAAGTTTGAGCGGCATTTCAAATTGGTATATTCTCGGATTGCTTCGTTACTACGAAAATCAAACTTTGCACAATCCTTTCATGAAACTTCCGGAATACAAAAAAATACAGACCGTTGAAAATGAATCTTCAAACACTCTGCTTCTGTTCGGAGAATACAAAAAAATTTACCGCCGTTTCCCGCAGAATGTAAGTCAATATGAAGCAATGTTTTATCATGGATTGCACAGTACTTTGCAGCTGCTCGCTCTTTCTCTTGATTGCGATGAATATGCAAAATGGAAAAAAGATTCATCCTATGTTTCAGAAAGTAAAAAAATCAGAGAACAGCTGAATACTTTTGCCAAAATCCTCGGCATTGAACTGCCCGCACTTGATACACCGGTTCAATGTTATGTCTTCCGCAAAGAAACAGAGGGCATGTGTCTGGAATATTTTTCGCAGGACAACTCATACTTTATGCCGCTTTATGAAAATGAGAGCGGGAAAAATGAAAAATTTGAGATATTTCCGATCTTTTTTACCGAAAAAAGCAAAATTTCCGATTATATACAGAAAGAGAGAACAAGTTATCTGCTGCTCGGTTACAGCAATACCGAAAAAGGTAAAACACCGCCGGAAAAATATGCCGCTGTATTTGAAGAAATAAAAAATTTGGAACAACTCCTTGCAGGCGTTGATATTAAAGTAAATCTGAAAGAAAAAATGCAGGAGGCAGGATTGGATTTCGCAGTTCCTGAAAATTATCGTGAATGTCATGAATTGAGAAAAAAAATATATGCACTCGTTCCTGAAAATGAAGAACACTTCTCATGTTTCATACCGCTTTATTTTTACAGTTCAAACAAATTGAAACAGGAAAAAAGTTTGTTTGTTCTGCCCGGATTTTTCTATTCAGAGGACGGCGGAAATACGAAATTTTCATTCCTGCACCGCATCGTAAATATTGAAAAATCATCAGATGGCGTCAACGGTCATATTTTTTATATTCCTTTCGGAAATTAACACAAAAGGAGGAATCCAATGAACTGGCAGTCGTATATAGAGCGTTACGAAAATGAACTTTTAAACAATATTATTCTTTTCTGGGAAAAACACTGTGTGGACAGAGAGTTCGGAGGGTATTTCACAAGTTTGGATCGGAACGGCAGCGTTTATGATACGACGAAATATATGTGGATGCAGTGGCGTATTGTCTATATGTTTATGGAATTTTATCTTTCTCCTTATAAAAAAGATGAATTTCTGAAAATTGCCGAAGACGGTTTCGATTTCCTTTACAAAAACGGCAGAGATGAAAACGGCATGTATTATTTCGCCTTGAACCGCAAAGGTGTGCCGTCTATGGCGCCGTACAGTTTGTTCAGCGATTGCTTTGCTGCAATGGGATCGGCATTTCTGTACAAAGGCACCGGTAAAAAATTATATAAACAGGCCGCCGAAGAGGCAATGAATAATTACCTCAAACGCGCTCAAAGTCCCACTCCTGCAATGCAATGGAACAAGGGAATGGAGGGTAAAGAAAGTTATTTGTCGCTCGGTCAGTTTATGATGATGGCAAACTTGGGATTGATCATGGACAATTGCTGCGGCAGCAATAAATACAGCTCCGCCTGTGAAATCGCATTGGATAAAGTTCTCAACTTCTTCTATGTCCCGGCTTTTAAACTGGTTTTTGAAAATATAAAACCCGACGGCACTCCTGATTATGAAAGCTGTCAGGGACGCATGCTCAATCCCGGTCATGCACTTGAAGCGATGTGGTTTTTGTTATCCTATCTTGAAAAACAGCCGGACTCTGATGCGGAAATCAATAAAATATGTGATATAATTCTTTCAACTCTCGAATACGGTTGGGACAAAGAGTTCGGGGGGATTTATTATTTCATGGATGTTCTCGGCAAGCCGCATTTGGAATTGCAGCATGATATGAAATTGTGGTGGGTACACAATGAAGCAATAATTGCTTCATTGTATGCTTACAAACTTACCGGAAAAAGTGTTTTTGCTGAATGGTTCCGCAAGCTTGATGATTGGACATGGAAACATTTTCCTGATCCCGATTTCGGTGAGTGGTTTGCATATTTGAACCGCAGAGGAGAGCCGACACATTTATTAAAGGGCGGCAAATGGAAAACATTTTTTCATCTGCCCCGCTGTCTGTATTTCTCTGCACGCTTGATGAAAGAAATTGCAGCAAAAGGTTTGTAAATCAAAAATATAACTTGAAGCATTGATCATGCACGGCTGATTTTGAATTTTTTATTGAGGTGATTTTTATGTATAAGATTGTTGTAATGATGATTTTTTCATTGTTTTTTGGGGCGCTGTATGGTGCAATATCAATAAATGACATTGCTGACGCCCGGAAAACTATTCTTGACAAAAACAGTTCTGCTGAAAAGAAAATTACTTCAATGAATATTTTAAAACAGGGGGCAGATGCAAATTTGCAGGACGCTGTTTACTGGTATGCGTGGATGCGTTTTTACGGTAAAGGCGGTTTGAATGCTGACAAGGCGGAAGCATTCAGATATTTTATGAAATCTGCGGAGCAGGGATATCCTCGCGGATTGTATTGGGTCGGATACTTGTACGCAACCGGAGAGGGAACGGTAAAAAATGCGGAACTTGCCAGGGAGTTTATGCAGAAAGCCGCAGATACAAATAAAGTTGAACAGATGCGAAGTTTTGCCTATAATTGTCTTTCCGGAAGATATTTTCCGAAAGATGAAGCCGCTGCTGTTGTGTATTATAAAAAATGTGCGGATAAAGGTGATGCCCATTCAATGTATCAGCTGGGGTTTTGTTATGCACATGGCAGAGGTGTGAAAAGAGATGCCGCTTTGGCGTTCAAATATTATTGCATGGCGGCAGATAAAGGCGACAAAGATGCTCAATACCGGGCAGCAATGATGAGTTTTTTCCGCAACGGAACACACCGGGATGATGATTTATCATTTAAATATTTATCAAAATCGGCGGCACAAGGGCATATAAAAGCGACTTATCGTCTGGGTAATTGTTATTATTTCGGATTCGGAGTAAAACAGGATTTTGCCAAAGCATTGGAGTTTTTTCACCGTGCGGCAGCCAAAGGGGAACCGGAATCCATGGTTTCTATCGGTTATTGTTATTTTCGCGGATTCGGAGTGAATACAGATTTGAAAGAAGCTGTCAAATGGTATGAAAAAGCGGCGGCAAAGAAAAATACAAGTGCATATTTGCAGCTTGCCCGTATTTATTTTTACGGAATGGGAGTCGAAAAGAATTTCAAAAAATCATTTGAATATTATACATTGATTGAAAAAGGTAAAAATTATCAGCTGAAAAGAATATGTGCTTCAGAAATTGCAGAATTTTATGAACATGGTATTGTAGTTGATAAAGATTTGACAAAGGCGTTTAAATATTATGATTATGCATGGAGCAGCAAAGGCAGAATCAAAGCCGGACTCGCATGGCTGAACGGTATCGGTACTGAAAAGTCTGCAGTAAAAGCATTGGAGAAATTCAAAGACAGCGTAAGGGTCGATAAAAGTCCGCTCGGCGCATATTATGCGGCGGAAATTTTACTGTCCGGGGATAAAAATATTCCGCCAGACAATAAACAGGCACTTGAATTTCTGCAGCTTGCCGCTAAAAGTAAATACACCCCTGCCATGCGGAAACTTGCAGAAATTTATCGCCGCGGAATCTATGGGGCTGAAGTTGATGAAAAAGCGGCACAAAAACTTGAAAATTTGATAAAAATGACACCGATTTTGCCTGAAGGATATTTTTATGGTTCTGCTCATTTGTAAAAAAGCGGAAAAAATTAATATTTCTTCTTGAATATTGTGTCAAGTTGCTTTACATTATGCAATGTGTATTATTATTTATAAGGAGATTTTTTTATGTTGAAATTTTTAAAAAATCTGGGAGTGATACTTCTGGTATTTATCAGCTTGGCAATACTGGCTTGGGTTTTGAATTATCTGTATGATTCTTCCAATACTCTGCAGAATCTTTTCGGCAGCAGTTCCACCAATCAATCCGGTTTGCGTGTTCCGACAGATGATCCGGACAAAGTTGAACTTTTTATGCCTGTTTTCGGCGGCAAAATTTCTCTTTTTATCTTTACTTTCATTATTTTTCTGCAATTTTTTGCCGTATATCTGGCAGGGAGAGTGGTCAAAAAAATCGTCAGAAGCGATTTATCACCGTCTTTTAAACTTGCAAGTTTCAAAAATGCCGATACATTTCTTGACTTGCCGCTTTATATCGGTCTTTTCGGTTCGGTGTCATCATTTCTTTTGATTTCATTTTCACCGCAGAGCAGCCGTCTTGTGGCTTATTCGTCAACACTTATCGGTATTATTTTCAGCGTTATCTCCCGTTTGGGCATTCTCTACCCGGCAAAACAGAAAATAATCGCAGAAGCCGCTTCGGAGAAAGAAGAGAACAACAAATAATCTTCAACGGAGAATAAATTGAATCGTTCCATCCTTATCGTAATGCTTGACTTTATCGTATTGTCGCTGCTGTCGATGATCACAGGGTTGTCCACCCTCGAAAATCCCTACGGCAACGACGGTACCGTCGTCAATACCAAAACGGCACAGGTTATCGCTGATAAACTCAAAGATGAAAAATCCCTCCTCGAAGAAGCATACCTCGATTTGAAAGAAGCACAGGAAAGATTCGGCTATTCACAGGCTCGCAGTGAAGCCATGCAGAAAATCGAAGCTCAACTTGCGGCAACCGACATTCAGCTTGAAATCCTTGAGAAAAAAGATATTACAAATGTCGATGTCAAAGAAAGCCAATCCCTCAGCAATGAAGCAGCAACTCTTCCCTCCAAATACCGCAGTGCCATGTCGCAAATACCGGGAACTAAATCTTCCTCATCCGCCTCCGACGGAAATATTCTTGATGCTTTCAATTTCGGAGAGTCGGGCAATCTTGATTTGAACGCTCTCCAAAATACCACCAAAACGGCATTGGGTTTTACTACGGAGGACAAAGAGAGCGAACTTGAAATCAAACTCAACTCCGAAGAGGTGCGCCGCCTGCAGAATCTGCTTTCGCAGAAAGAAACCGAACTTGCAGCCGTGCAGAAAAATCTTGAAGTTACACAGGAAAATGTAAAAAATCTCATTGCAGAAAGAGCCGCATTGCAGCAGGAAAATCAACAGCAGGAACAACAAATCACCCAACTCAATGAAACAGTTTTCCGCAAAGATAAAGTCATCGTCGAAAATACCCGACGGATCCGTAATGCTCAAAATGTCATCGAACAGAAAAAACGCGAAGTAAATGTCCGTGTCGAAGAGGTCAAAAAAGTTCAGAATACTCTCGTTCGTGCAATCAAAGATATGTCGCAATACCGTGCCGCCGCAGAAACTGCCAAACAGGAAGCGGAAGATGTGAAAGTTGAACTTGATACTGTCCGTCAGGATTTCAAAGATCTCCGTCAGCGCATTGAAGGCAATGTACTTGATTATTACGATCAGACTGTGCAGAATATCCGTATTTATATGGAGCAGGAACGCTTTTTCGCCAACAAACGCCGCACTCAAAATCTTTTCCTGCCGGTGGTCAGAGTTGAAAATAAACCGGTTGTTATTTCACTTTTTCGTTTGCTGTGTGCCAATGATATGCAGGAGGAGTTTGAGGTCAACGATGTTTTGAATTATACCTGCAAAGCCTATACCCCTGACGGCTCCGACCCGAACGGTGAAAAGATAAACGGTTATCTGACTGTTCCCCGCAAAGACATCCGTGTCGGCTGTCTGGAACTTGACGGATATATCGGCAAAACTCTGTCATTTCTGACCTTCAGCGATATCAAACGCAGAGGGCAGAAAGATTTGTATTTGTTCAAAGTTGATTCATTCGGCCGCGACGGCGGTACACTGGAAGGACGGTGTTCTTTGAGTTTGCAGAAAAACGATGCCTATTTGTATATCCGCAATGCACTTGAAACATCCAGCGAAGCCAAAGCGGAAGAGGGGGATCTTGTCATGACCAAAGAGGGCGGTTTTGTCGGCATCGTAGTCAGTGTGATGAAATTTGAAAACGGCACTTCAGAAGCTAAATGTTTTATTTTCCCCGACAACTTCCGTATGCGCAACTCCATCCGCATAAATATTGATAAATCTTCAAAAGATAAGTACATTACTGATTTCAACGACAAAATTCCAAGCATTTTGCAGCAGCTGGAAACTTTGGAGCAGACATGGTAAATAATAATTCTGACAACACGAAATTTATTGAAAGAAACGGCATGATAACGGAATTGCCGGATGATACTGTTTGTACCAATAACGATACTATCGTTAATGATGACAACTGCTGCTCTCCGGATTATGATGATTTGCAGAAAAAAATCATTCAGCCTGACTGGTCAAGTCTGGAAAAAAGTTTTACCGATTTGAATGTTATCGGCATGGGCGGCATGGCAACTGTTTTTTCTGCCAAAGATTCACTTTTTTACCGCAATGTCGCCTTGAAAGTCATGAAGCAGGATTTACGGAAAACCGACAGAAATGTTGATTCTTTCATCCGTGAAGCCCGCATAACCGCCCAGATCGACCATCCCAATATCATCCCGGTTTACAATATGGGAGTTTTTAAGGAGATGGGCCCTTATTTCAGCATGAAAAAAGTCGGGGGGACCACGCTTGGAAATATTCTGCACAAACTGGAGGACGGCGACAGCGCAGCTGAAAAAAAATATACACTGCGCCGCCGTTTGGAAATTTTCATAAGTATCTGCAACGGTGTGGCATTCGCTCACAGCAAAGGTGTGATCCATTGCGACTTGAAACCCGGCAACATCATGCTCGGGGATTACGGCGAAGTATTTATCATGGACTGGGGCATGGCACTTTACCGTCCGCAGGATGATTCAAGCGAAAACAATAGAAAAATTGATTTGCGTGAACAGTTGGAACATCAGAAAAAGAAGCAGAAAATCGAATTTTCAAAAACAGTTCACGGCACACCTGCATTCATGGCACCTGAACAAATTTTCGGACAAACCGATGCGATTGATCGCCAGACAGATGTTTATGCACTCGGTGTTATTTTGTACGCCTTGCTGACATGCACCCAATCTCCGTTTTCCTCAAAAATCCCGGCAGAGGAGATTTTTGAACTTGCTCTCGCTGGCAAATTCCTGCCGCCGCGCAAACGCGCCCCCAAAAGAAAAATTTCAAATGAACTTGAAGTTGTCTGTCTGAAAGCCATGTCTCCTTATAAACATGAACGCTACAACAGCGTGAGAGAATTGATGCAGGACATCCGCAATATTCTTGAAATGCGTCCCATCGAAGTCTATCAATTTCCTTTCATAAATTTTTTCAAATATTGTGCCAGACACCCGATGATTCCGACGGCTCTTGTCGGTGCATTGCTGACACTCGGAGTGTTTTATTCCTATTTTGTTTTCAATGATATTCTGCAGGCAAGAACTGTTTATCAAGTGCTGTCTATCAATATGGATGAAGTCTCTCCAATGTCAGTAAAACTTTCAAAAGAAATAAGGTATTTGAAAAATGAAAATAAAGGAAACGGTGAAAAAATCCTTTTCTCCGAAAATAACCTTGACACAGAAACTCACAATATAAAAAATAAACTTGGATACAATGCAAACCAGATTTTAAATACATTGATACAGCTTAACAGTTTGACCAGTAATAAAAAATATGAGCCGATCGTTACTCAGGCTGTCAATTTCTGTTTCGCATATTTCATCAGTACCGGAAACAGTGAAAATATCAAAAAACTGCAAAATCTTCCTCCCGGTATCGTTGCCAAAGTTTATGAGAAACTTATAACTTCAAATCCCGTGCTGCGCCGCAATTTGCAGATGTTTGCCGCAAATTACGGAAATATTGACTTCAAAACAGAAGATAAATCTCTGCAAATCAAAATTAAAAAAAATCTGCAAAACGATACCGAAAATAATCTGCATAAAATTGCATCTTCTTTGTTTGAATATAATGCTTCAGGAAATTTCAATATCAATCTGAAAAGCGGCGAATATTCTATTTTTATCACTGACGAAAATAACACACAAATCGTCATTCCGCTTTTTATCAAAGCCGGAGATCATCGTACGATCAATTTTAAAATGCCCGAAAAATTCCCGTCCGATTGCGTTTATATCCATGAGGGAGAATATTATTCAAATATTTCAAATTATTTTTCTGACGGCGACATTATTCATACTGACAGTTACTTCATACTTGACCATGAAGTTACCATCGGCGAATACCTTGAATTTTTCAAGACGATCAAAGATGAAAAACTTAAACAGCAATACAATCCTGATCTTCTGTTTTTCAACAACAACAAACTTGCTCTGTTTAAACTTTTCGGCAAAAATTATGAAATTTTGCCGCCGCATAATATCAATATGCCGCTGGTCGGAGTTTCTGCCGAAGCAGCACAGGCCTACTGTGATTATATCGCAAAAAAATTGGGTATGAAGTGCCGTCTGCCGTACTTTGAAGAAATTGAAAAAGCCGCCAGAGGGACAGGCCGCAGATTGTATGTCTGGGGTGATAAATTCAATCCGGAATACGCTCTTTTGGCAATCAATCCGCAAATTGATAAATATCCTTTGAGTGCACCGCCGAAAACTTTTGAAAAAGACTGTTCGCCTTACGGTGCATTCGACCTTTGCGGCAATGTGCGTGAGCTTATACAATTGAGAAACAGCAGAGAGAAATTCGCAATTTTCGGAGGTTCTTACAAAAATACTTCCGCTTATGCAAAAATAAACACTTTAACCAGATATTTGGAAAACCGTACCGATGTCGGTATGCGTTATGTCATTGAAATACCAAAAAAGAAATAACAATTTGAAAATATTCCGATTATGATTGATTTTCGCAACGTAGAAAAAATATACTCTCAAGTCCCGGTACTGAATAAAGTAAGTTTCCGTATCAACCCAAACGAAAGAGTCGGACTCGTCGGCCCTAACGGTGCCGGCAAAAGTACCATTTTCAATATGATAACCGGAGAAATAACTCCCGATCCCGGTTCAGTCATCCTGCCTAAAAATATGCGTATCGCCTGCATGAAACAGCAGCTTCCCGAATGCGGAGACGAAACAACTCTGCTGGACTTTACCGCCGATGCCATCGCTGAACTCAAAGATATTTCAAAAGAAATAAATAAAATCGAACATGAACTCAATGACAATTTGAATATAGACAATAACCGCAAAAATTCTTTGCTGAAACGCCACGGCGTGCTGCAAAGCACTTACGAAAGTCTGGGAGCTTACAATCTCAAAAGCGATGCGGAAGCAGCCTTGAGCAATCTCGGTTTTTCCTCATCAGATTTCAGTAAACCGCTGAAAAAATTTTCCGGCGGCTGGCAGATGCGTGCCATGCTGGCAAGAGTTCTTATTTCCAATCCGGACATCCTGCTCCTTGACGAACCCTCCAACTATCTGGATATTCCTGCGGTTGAGTGGCTGTGCAAATTTTTGAAAAGTTACAGCGGCACGCTGCTGCTCATCTCTCATGACCGTTTTCTTTTGCGTAAACTTACCTATATTACCATTGAGGTCAATTCCGGCCTGGTTACACGCTATCCAGGCGATTACGATTCTTACAAACACGCCAGAGAGGAACACATTGCCAATCTGCAGAGTGCCAAACG
>JAZRBX010000033.1:0-4577 GCA_045635285.1 Victivallaceae bacterium | reverse complement strand
TTCTGCTTCCGATAATATTGATTATCGGAAGTTGAAAAACTGATAAGGAGTTTAAAGAGTTTAAGGAATTCAGGGAGGCTTATTTTGAGCTTGAAACTTAAATTTTCTAAACTCCTGAAACTTCTTAAATTCTTTGAAAATGAATAAGAACTCAACCCTTAACCAAAAGGAGAAAATTATGAAAAACACCCTAAAACAACTTCCGATAATCAATATTATCGGAAGCAGAAACCGTCTTTGTTTTTGATTATAATGTATTAATTTTGAAATGCAAATAAAAAATAAAAAATTGTTCTTAAATTATATAAAATTATATAAAATGAGAAAATAGAGGTATAAAAACAGTGATTCATGATACAGAAAAGTTAAAAAATAAAGATTGATTGCTGTAAATAAAATGTATTTTTTTGGGGTCTGATTTACTTTTTTGGGGAAAAAGAAAGTAAGGGAAACAGTTTTTTTGCCCACTTTCTTTCACTTGGAAAGACGGTGGATTGAGGTGAAACGCATGGGAGTATGATCCTGCATGACTTCAAAACCGATTGATTTATAAAAATTTTCATTGCCGGGAGTCGCAATGAGTTGGATCCAGTCAATGCCTCTTGCAAGTGCTTCATTGACAATGGTTTGAACGATTGCTTTGCCGATTCCGTTTCCCTGAAATTCTTTCAGTACGGCGACATCCTGGATACAGCCGTCGCTGACCCCGTCAGAGAGAAGTCTGCCCATACCGACCATTTCGTCATTGACAAAAGCGGCGGCAAAAATTGTCGAATTGGCACAGATTTTTTCCAAAACACCGTCAGAAAAACTTTCATCATACCATCCGACGGAACGATAAATGCGTTCAAGGTCTGGACCTTGAACGCATTTGATGATACGGATTTGAAAATCCATGGTGCTTTTACTGCATGTTTTTGACGACATGACGGGCAAAATCCATACAGCCGACTTCGGTTGCACCTTCCATCAGGCGTGCAAAGTCATAGGTAACAACTTTGGAACTGATGGCTTTTTCGATAGCGGAAATGACCAGATCAGCGGCTTCGGTGAAACCGATGTGGCGGAGGAGCATTTCGCCGGAAAGTGCGAGACTGCACGGATTGACTTTGTCCAAGCCTGCATATTTGGGAGCAGTGCCGTGAGTTGCTTCAAAAAGAGCATGGCCTGTCATGTAGTTGATATTTGCACCGGGAGCGATACCAATACCGCCGACACATGCGGCAAGTGCATCGGAAACATAGTCGCCGTTGAGGTTCATGGTGGCGATGACATCATATTCTGCAGGACGGGTGAGTATCTGCTGGAGGAATGCGTCGCAGATGCAGTCTTTGATCATGATTTTGCCTTCGGGAGCGACACCGCCGCACTCATCGTATGAAACGCAGAGATCACCGTATTCTTTTTTGGCAAGTTCGTAACCCCAGTTTTTGAAGCCGCCTTCGGTGAATTTCATAATGTTGCCTTTGTGAACGAGGGTAACGCTGCGGCGGTTGTTGGCGATAGCGTAATCAATAGCGGCGCGTATGAGTCGTTCACTGCCGTCTTTGGAAACGGGTTTGACGCCGATAGAACTTGATTCGGGGAAGCGGATTTTCTTTACGCCCATTTCTTTCTGCAGGAAATCAATGACTTTCTGAGCTTCGGGAGTGCCGGCCATCCATTCGATACCGGCATAAATATCTTCGGTATTTTCACGGAAAACGACCATGTCGGTTTTTTCGGGTTGTTTAACAGGTGATGGGACACCTTTGAAATATTTGACCGGACGCAGACAGACATAAAGGTCGAGAGTCTGACGCAGTGCGACATTGATAGAACGGATACCGCCGCCGATGGGAGTGGTCAGCGGACCTTTGATAGCGACGAGGTATTCATTGATGGCGTCGCAAGTTTCCTGCGGGAGCCATGTATTTTCGCCGTAGATAGTATTGGCTTTTTCCCCGGCAAAAAGTTCCATCCATGCGATTTTTTTCTTTCCGTTGTAAGCGATGCGGACGGCTTCATTCCAAATAAGCATGGAAGCTTTGGTAATATCAGGACCGATTCCGTCACCTTCAATAAATCCAATGATCGGATTGTCGGGAACGATCAATTTGCCGTTTTTGCCCATGGTGATTTTTTCACCGGCAGGGACTTGAATGTGCTGATATTTAGCCATAAATAAAACTCCTTTGGTTGATATGACATTTTGTTTTTTATTTTATAATATAGCATATTAAAAAATATTTTCAAAAGATGAGTATATTATTTATTGAATTTTTGCAATATCATCGCACGGCAATAGAGTGTATGTAAAAAAATTATGAACTCTTGATTTTTTTTATTTTAGTGATATAGTATGCTGAAAAAGGAGATTTTTTATGAAAATTTACGGTAATGTTGTTGCTCCGGAAGATGCCGGATATGGTTATGTGGAAATCGCTGACGGAAAAATCGATGATGTCGTTATCGAAAGTGCCGTCAGAAAAGATGCTCAATGGGTCGTCCCCGGTTTTATTGATGTGCATTTGCACGGAATGTTTGACGGCGAGGCTCTGGCAGGCAAAGTTCATATCATGGCGGAAAAAGCTCCATCCACCGGGCTTGTCCGTTTCTGTCCCGCCACCGGTTCGGAAGACCATCAGACCACAATGGATTTCCTTGAAAGATGCAAGGAACTTGTCCGCAGTCCCGGCAAAAATACCACTCTGATTGCAGGAAGTCATCTCGAAGGACCTTACATTGATTTTGTTCATCGCGGCGGTATGCACATGGACCGCATCCGTCTGCCGCAAATGGATGAAGTCGATAAATTTCTGAAAGCCGCCGATGGAACATTGAAAATAATGACGATTTCTCCTGAACTGCCGAAAGCATCCGAAGTCATTAAAAAACTCGTTGCTTTGAATATCCGCATGAGTGCCGGACATACAGGCATGTCTATTGAACAGGCAAAACATTTTGCTGATATTGGCGGCAGAGGCGTTTGTCATATCTGTGATACTTTCGACGGCAGAAAGTGTGAAAACGGCGTGGTTCAGCCGTCAATGATGGATGCAGTTCTGCTGGATGACAGACTTTTTATTGAGCTTATTTCCGACGGAGTGCATGTTCCGCCTATGATGGTTGAAGTTGTCAAACGCATGGCGGGAGCCAAACGAATTATGGGTATTACCGACAGCATGATGGGCGCGGGCATGAATTCAACTGCCATTTTTGAAACGACCGGCAACAAATTTTATCACTTCAAAAACGGCGTTTTCCGTGTCGTTGACGGCAATGAAGATATCGTCGGATCAGGATTGACGATGAATGTTGCTTTCTATAATTTCTCAAATCTCTGCGGCTTTACCCCTGTTGAAGCAGCGTGGATGACATCCGGCAATGCCGCAAGATATCTCGGTATCGACCATTTTACAGGAAGCTTGAAAAAAGGTTTGAATGCTGATATTGCAATCCTTGAAAATGATATGAAGAGCGTGAGCAAAACAATTATCGGCGGAGAAGTGGTTTATGAATGAAATCAGATATTTTTTCGGCGGAGAAGATACTGTCTATCAGCATGATTCTGTGCCGATGCTTGCCCGCTGTTTTGAGGAATGGCGCATTTTTCAGGAGCAGAACGGCAACCGTTTTTCATTCCGTGAAATCTCATTCGTTGCCGCTGACGGAGACAAAATCGTCGGTCATGTCGGCGTCATGCCGTTTGAAATTTACGGAGATAACGGAGAATTGATCCGTATGGCAGGTATCGCTTCTGTCGGAACTGACCCGGATTATCGGGGCAGAGGCATTGCCGCTAAGTTGTGCAATGATGCCGCCGATTGGGCGGAAGCAAACGGCTTCGACAGTATGCCGCTTTATACATCGTTCAACCGTGTATATGAAAGTTGTTCATGGAGCATTTATCCGATGAAATCGGCAACATTGTATAATCGTGCCGTCAAAAAAATTCAGCTCAAAAAAGGCTGTGAACTTACAGACAGTGAAAAAAAATTCATCGTTTCATGTTATGAAAAAATCCCGCCGTTTCCCGGCAAGGTCCTGCGTACATCAGATAATGCGTTTCACGGTTGGGAGCGTGTTTTCAAAGAAGGGTTTGACTGGGCAATTTCGGAGAATGGATACGCCTGTGCTTTTGAAGGATATTTGTGTGAATTTTACGGAGATGCAGAACTTTGTGCCGCTTTTGAAAAAGGATTTCTTTTTGAAAAATATCCGCAAATCGGTGAACTCCTTGACAACGGCTGGCAAATCGTTTCTGTCAATCACACCCCTGAATGCTGGCACGGCGAAAATGTCATGCTCCGTAATCTGAAAAACAGCATTTCTCAAAATTTATTCTTTCCGCTTGCTGATAAATTCTGATTTGCCGGAACGGAGTGCAAATGAGTTTGTTTAAAAGAGAAAAAGTAAAGAAATTTTTTTCTGACAAACTGGCAGTATGCGGTTTGTCGATGGTGATTTTTCTGCTTTTTATTGCAATTTTTGCGCCTTTGCTTGCCAATGGCAGACCGTTTTTTATTTATTCGGCGGAGCATGGCATAAGTTTTCCTTTTCTGCAAACTTTTTTCGCTCCTGACAGCACAGAATTT
>JAZRBX010000032.1:0-7468 GCA_045635285.1 Victivallaceae bacterium | reverse complement strand
CTCATGTCCGAAGACTGCTGGTCAAACTCGGATTGAGCCGCAGTGATGATCCTGAAAAGTTGGAATTTATGGTCAATCGCCGCATGGACGGGGCGAAACTCGGAAATTTTTCGCATTTGCTGATATTTCACGGTCGGGCAGTGTGTCATGCTCAAAGCCCCGAATGCGGCAGCTGCGTTTTGCAGAAAATTTGTAAGACAGGTTTGAAAAATGGGTGAATTGAAAAGAAAATTCAGAAGAATACATAAATTGCCGACATGGCTGTTTTTCTTCCCTTATATAATTTTGAAGGGGAGCTGTATGCTTCTTTTCCGCAAACGTATAGTTGACCCTGATAATCTGATTGAAACTGCAGGAGGATGTGTCGGAGTTACATGGCATAACCGTCTGATGTATTTCCCTGCAATATTTCCCGAAAAAGCCCGCAAACGCAGTGTCGCTGTCGTAAGTGCCTCACGGGACGGTCAATATGTTTCTGATTTGATCGGATTTTTCGGCATCCGTGCCATGCGCGGGTCTTCCAAAAAAAAGGGAGCAAATGCTTTGCTCGGTGCGACCAGAGCCTTGCAGGATGGGTTTAATGTCTGTTTCACCCCTGACGGCCCGCGGGGGCCCAAGTACAGTATGAGCAAGGGGCCGGTTTATCTGGCGTCGGTGCATCAGACAAAAATAATTCCGATTTCCATCAATGCTTCCCGCTACTGGGCGGTGAAAAGCTGGGATAATTTTCAAATACCCAAACCTTTTTCGACTTTGACCCTGGTTATCGGCAAGCCGATTGAAGTTCCGCCCGATTTGAGTGCTGATGAACTTGAAGTATGGCAGGAAAAAGTTAAAAATGCACTTATGGAAATTACCATAGACTGACGGATGAAAAATCTTTATATACATATTCCTTTCTGTTCACGAAAGTGTGATTATTGTGCTTTTTATTCACAGACGGATTGTTCCCGGCAGTTAAAACAGGATTATATAAATTATCTGGATTCCATCTTCTGCAAAAATGCAGTTGATTCATTTGAAACAATTTACATTGGCGGCGGCACTCCGACGATTTTTGAACTTGCTGATTTGGAAAAATTGCTTGCGAGTCTTCATAAATACATTGATTTCAGTCAGATAAAGGAGTTTTCCATAGAGAGCAATCCTGAAACATTGGATGCTGACAAAATTTTTCTGCTGCAGGATTACGGCGTCAGCCGTTTAAGTATGGGCGTGCAGTCATTCCAAGAGAAATTCCGCTTGACTCTGGGGCGTCATACTTCGCAATCGGCGATCGAAAAGGCAGTTGCTCTGCTGCAGAAATATCCGTTCAAACATTTCAATATTGATCTTATTTACGGTATCCCTTATCAGACGGTCAAAGATTTTGAGCATGATTTATTGCGTGTGCGAGAGGCGGGGTGTGATCATTTCTCCGCATATAATCTTACGATAGAGGAGCAGACGGCTCTGGCGGGCGAGGGGATGGAACTTGATGAAGATGCTGCATGTTTGATGTATGAAACAGCAGGCAGTTTCAAGCCGTTTGAGCGTTATGAAATTTCCAATTATGCTCTCTCCTGCAATTCCCGCTGTCTGCACAATTCAAATGTCTGGAGCGGAGGAACTTTGCTCGGCATCGGACCTTCGGCATCATCATTTGACGGAGTTGACCGCTGGACGCAAGTTTCAGACCTTGCTTTGTTTATGAATGGTGCAGCTCCTGAAATCGACCATATAAGCACGATGGAGCGGCAAATGGAAATTTTTGCCGTCAATCTCCGTACTGTTGACGGCTGGAAAAAATCGCAATGGGAAAAAATATTTCCGTTTTCGTGGGATTTGGTGTTGAAAAAAGCACTGGATGTTGCTAAATTATACCCCGATGCGTGGAGTATTGACAATGAATGTATCCGCCTGACGGATCATGGATTGCTTTTCTGGAATGAAATATCAATGGAGCTTTTATGAGCGAAAATATTTATCCTCCGAGAAAAATTGAAGAAATACCTTATCTTGCTTCCAAACGCTATTTAATGGAAATATCATTTGACGGCAGTGCCTACGGCGGCTGGCAGATACAGCCCAATGCCGACAGCGTGCAGGAGACCGTTCAGAAGGTGCTTAAACGCCTTTATGACAACTTGGATATAGAACTTACAGGTTCAAGCCGTACCGATGCAGGAGTGCATGCAAGTGCTTTTGCGGCGGCTTTTCCCGTGCCTGACAGTCCCGCAATCCCGCTGTGGAAACTTAAAAATGCACTCAACCGTCTGCTCCCGACGGATATTAAAATACGGAGCATTGTCGAAAAGCCGCTTGAATTTCATGCCCGTTTTGATACTTGCGGCAAGGCTTATGTTTATGTGCTGAATCTCGGAGATGAAACGCCTTTTTCAAATCGATATTCTGTACATCCCAAATACAAAATAGATGTTGAAAAACTGCGTGAATGTGCAGAAGTTCTGACCGGAACACATGATTTTTCAAGTTTTGTCTGTACCGGAACTTATTTCAATGATGCAGTTCGGACGATTTACCGCATAGAACCGGTGCTTTTCGGGGATTATCTCTGCATTTTGTATGTCGGTAACGGCTTTCTTTACAAGATGATACGCTGTCTTACAGGAGCATTGCTCGAATGCGGAGCAAACCGTATGAGCAAAGATGAACTGAAAATACTGCTTGATGCCAAAGACCGCACTCTCGGACCTACAACTGCTTCTGCACGAGGACTTTTCCTTGCCAAAGTCTTCTACAATGAGGCAGAACTTCATGAATACCGCCTTGAAAAAGTGCCTTTTTTTATCTGAAATGCGGATAAAAGTAGTTTTTATTGCAAGTTATGCAAAAAAAACGAGATTTTTTGCAGAAAAAATTTGCAAAATCGCAAAATGGTGTTAAATTAAATACTGTTATTGAAAGAAATAAACTGACAAGGAGATAAAAATGGGTCAGCAGAGCAATAAAGTTCAGAAAAGAGCCCGCCGCAAGGCTTATCTCGAACGTTGCAAAGCCAAAGTTCGTGAAATCCTCGCAAAAGGAAAGAAAAAATAAGAAAACAAACTCGCAAGAGTTTTTTAACGCAGCCCTATGGTGTAATGGTAGCACAAGTGATTCTGGATCATTTTGTCGAGGTTCGAATCCTTGTAGGGCTGCCATTTTTTTTGTCTTGATTTTTTGTTTACAGCTCCAATAAAAAACGAAAGGGTTATAAAATGGAAGAGTACAAACAGAGATTTATCGAATTCATGATTGACTGCAACGTGCTGAAATTCGGCGATTTTGTTACCAAAAGCGGACGCAAAACTCCCTTTTTCGTCAATACCGGTTTCTATCGTACCGGTTCACAGCTCCGCAAACTCGGACAGTATTATGCCCGTGCCATTCAGCAGACTTTCGGTACTGATTTTGATGTGCTTTTCGGACCTGCTTACAAAGGTATCCCCCTGACAGTTGCCGCAACTATGGCTCTGGCTGAAGATTTCAATGCCGATATCCGCTACTGCTCCAACCGCAAAGAAGTCAAAGATCACGGCGACAAAGGTATTCTGCTCGGCAGCCCCATCGCTGATAATGACAAAATCGTTATCATTGAAGATGTTACAACCGCCGGAACTTCCATTGAAGAAACTCTGCCCATCATCAAGGCCCAGGGCAATGTCAATGTGCTTGGGCTGGTCGTCAGCGTTGATCGTATGGAACGCGGTCAGGGCGAAAAGAGCGCACTCGCTGAAATTTCAGAAAAATACGGTTTCAAAACAACTGCCATCGTCACTATGGCGGAAGTTGTTGAACATCTTTACAATAAGCCTTACAACGGCAAAGTCATCATTGATGATACTCTCAAAGCTGCCATTGACGCATATTACGTTCAATACGGCGCAAAATAATATATAAACAAAAAAAGGGCTGCTGCAGAATATTGATTTTGCAGCAGCTTTTTTATTTCTCGCTCTGTCCCTGCTGCGGGAAGATGGCTGCACTGTTTTTTTAAAGTGAGCAGTCAGATTCTTTTTAATAAAAGAAATCTGTTGATGAATATTTCTTACAGCTCCATTTCGTCTTCGCCGAAGTCGCAGGCTATATCTTCGGCGGCGGTGTCGATTTTTTCTTTCCAGCGTTCGGGGTAGCGGTTTTTGAGCCAGAAAAGCAATGCACGGACATCGGGCGGGATTGTTTTCCGTACGATTTTCCTTTTTGCGAGATTGGTGATTTTGCCTGAATCTTTATCAATAATATCTTCGGAGTATATTTCCTCCTGAATGAAGCCGATGGCTCTTTTCAGCAAAGCGTCTTCGGTTTCCTTTTGCTGTTTGGATTTACGCATAAAAAAACTCCTTTCATGTTTCCAAGAAAGGAGTTGCGTCAACTTTTAAAAGTTAATTTCAAGCGATTCTGTTTGCCACATCGAGGAAAGCAGGATCGATTTTATAAAGCTGTTCGTATGCTTTTTTAGCATTTTCAGCATCGCCGTTTTTCTCATAAGCAATACCGAGGTAGTAGAGGCATTTTTTGAAATTCGGCTCACGGGTGTTGAGAGTTTCGGAGGCTTTTGCCAGATATTCAACAGCGGCGGGGATGTTGTCGAGATTGAGTTGTATCCTGCCGGAATAATAGTTGCAGAGCGGGGTCCATTTGGGATGTCGTTCTGCGGCAGTAAATTCTTCCATGGCTTCCTGTGCCATATTGCATTCATAATAACCTACGCCGAGTTCGTAGTGCAGCTGGGCGTCTTTGGGGTTGTATTTCACACGGCGGATCGCACGGTCGAGTTTGAATTGTATGCGTGAGATTTCCAGATTGTCGAGCTGTTCCTGCGGATTTTCGTAAGCGCCGGGATTATCGGCAATGGCTTTGATGGTAATGTCGTATTTTTTGAGATAAAGCTTTTCGATTTCCTTATCGAGAGCGATGTCGAAAGTTTTGAGTGCAGAAGAAACATATTCCAGATGGCGGATGGCATCATCATAGTTTTCAGCGATTTTGTAAGCCTCTGCAAGTTTGCGGCGGATATCGAGAGATTCTTTCTGTTCAAGAACTTTGCTCAATTCGGTGATAACGAGATTTGCCTGTTCCTTGTCACGGATGGTACCTTCGAGGAGCTGTTGGATAATGGCTTCGTTGGAGTTGCGTGACTGGATTTTTTTCTCCTGGGATTTTTTGAGTTCTTCTTCCTGTTTGCGGAGTTCGGCGGCTTCTCTTGCTTCGATGGCGGCGTTGATGTCGCGCATGCCGCGTTTGTAGGCACTTTTTTCCGGATCGGAGTCGAAGAGGGCTTGGAAAATCTCCTGTGATTTCTCCAAGTCTTTGGCTTTCAGGTAGATATAGCCGAGCTGAAGTCGGAGGTCAGTATCTTCGGGAGCGAAATGAATAGCGCACTGAATGGCATCAGCGGAGATGAAATGCGCTTCTGCTTTTTCAGCGAATGAAGCCAGCATTTTCAATGTCGGGATATTGTTGATATTTTTTGCGAGGACCTCTTCGCAAAGTTCGATTGCTCTGAAATAATTTGAACCGGTAAATGTTGTTTTGCAGGAAAGGATGAAAGTGGTAAGACCTTTTTCCGGGGCTGCACTGCTTTCTTCGGCTTTGCGTATTTCGAGTTCACGCAATTTTTCACGGGCGGGGATAAGTTCAGGTTCTCTCTTGAGAATGTCGCAAAGCATATTGATTGCACCCTGCAGGGGCATATTGTTGCATGTTTTGAGCATTCGTTCAAGACTTTTTCTTGTTGTATCGGACATATCGTCCCATGTTTTCGGTAAAATCATATCAAACTCCATATTTCGGGCATAATACATTTTTTTATTATTCAGGAACAAAATACCGTATTTCCTGAAAAAATTATTTGTATTTTGCTTTACATATTATCTGCTAATATATACCGCCAAAACAAATTTTTCAAGTTTTTATCTTTAAAAAAGTATAAAACACTTTATAAATTATAGCAAATTTTCGCTGTTTTTTGCGCAGATCAGTTCAAAGAAAGATCGTAATTGAATGTTGTTTCTTCCGCATTTTTCCAGTTTGCATTGGTAATATCATAGAAATCAGAGGTATTGGGAATACGGGGGATTGAAATGACTTTCAGCGGATAAACTCTGGTCAGCTGACTGCGTTTGTCGTAACGGACGGAAAACTCATTGGTCCGGGCGTCTCTGATATTGCCTTCGGTCGGTATTGCCGCACGGGTGGTAAGCAGCGGCAGCCTGCCGAGCCTGTAAATTTCAACGGGCAATACAGAATGATCACGCAAGGCTTCCAATGATTTTTTGTCAAGTTCGGCATGTGCCTGTATTTTGGTCGCTCCCAAATGCTGTAACTCTATTACTGTCATGGAGTTGGCAATAGGCAGCGGGTCGGCGCAGACAATTTCAATATCTTTGTAATCTTTGAGCAGCTGCATTTCAAAAAGCGATTGCACACGGAAGGAACGGATACCGTTTTTGTATGCGATAGCGATGGCTTTTTTGAGGCCGTCGAGTCTGCCTTCGGGGGTGAATTCGGGAAGAATTGCCTGATAGGTGGACTTGTTGATTTCAAAAACGCTTGTTGCGGTGCGGGCTTTCGGGTTGCCGGGGAGGGCGCCGTTTGGTTTGACGGCGACGGTTTCGGGAATGCTGTCGCCGTTGAAAGTGTACGGCTGTATTCTGCGGTAGTCGAGGACGAATTTTCCCAGACCTTCAGCACCTGCTTTGAAAAGCATTTCGGGAGAGAGAGAACCTTTTATTTCTGCCCATGCGGCTCTGCGGAGTTCTTTCAAAATTGCGGCAGGTACGAAGAGGTTTTTCTGCAAATCGACTTCGCATTTTCCGAGTGCGAAATCAGTTGAATCGGCAGCGGCAAATTCAGCTGCAAGTTTTTCAGCAGTAAGAGGTTGCTTCTGTGCGGGAGAGAAATTGACATCTTCTTCATAAACGCATTTTTCAACACTGTTAGTGACACGGCACGAGAAGTGCGAAGCTGTCAGTTTGATTGCCAGATCGACTTTCTTTTTCTGCAAAGGAAGTTTTTCAAAACGGGCGGTGTTGTCTGCAAAACTTTCGCCTATTTTGTAAAGCACACCGCGGTAGGGAACTTCACGGTCAAAACAGATGAAAGCCTCTTCATCGGGGACGGCTTTGCGTACTGATTCGCCGTTGACAAACATTTTGGTAATCGTCAGAGCAGGGCCGTCATCTCCGCTTGGCGGCTGGATGCGAATGCGGTCGCCGATATGGATTTTTTTGCGTACAGTGAAAGAAAATCCGTTGTCGGCAATTTTTTCAACCGAGCCGATAAGCATACCTGCCGAACCGATATTTTCATGGATGATGAGATACTGCATGCTTTTTTCAGTGAAGAATCCTTTGTATCACTTGCGTCCGCAACTCTTTGACAGTAAGGCTCTTGCCTCTCCGAGAAGTTCATTGTCCGGCGTTGATTCAGGAGCATCGAGTATCATGCGGTAGGCTTTGACCGTGTTGTATACATAATCGCTTTG
>JAZRBX010000031.1:0-10355 GCA_045635285.1 Victivallaceae bacterium | reverse complement strand
TCAGCATGAAAGTACGCCTCCCGAAATTATACGGCGGATACTTCTTCTTCACTTCATGGAATGTCAAAGAATGGTTGGGCGGTATTGCTTTCGACAGCAGAGAAAAAGAAATTCTCTGTTACAGCGTAAAAGATCAATGGGAACACTCCGGTGTTATCATTCCGACCGAAGAATGGTTCGACATCTCCGTCAATTTCATTGAATCTGAACGCGTTTTCACTGTAACCGTCAAAACCGCTGACGGCAAAGTTCAAACTTCAAAACCTTTCCCCTACCGTCATAACAATGGTATACGCAATCTGCTTTTCGGCAATTCTCCCCCCGCAGGTCGTACCGGCATGGATATTGATGATATCGTCATTACCTATGCGGATAAAATGAATATCAAAAATCGCTTCAACGGTATTGAAAATGCTTCAATCTCTTTAAATGAAGTCGATCTTCCTCATACCGACGGCGTTTTCAAAACTCCGGTCAAAGTTCAGCTCCCCGCGACTTTTGACATTCATTTTTCAGGTGCGAAACATATCTGCTCCGCCATTGTCAAACTCAAAAACAGCAACACCCGTTTACTCCCTATTGAAATCATAGGCTCAAATGCCGCAGGTTCCGGTGCCGCAACTTTGCTCAAAGGTCACATCAACCATCAGAAACTTATCTATCAGAATAATTTTGTTCCCGATGATTTTATCCGTGCGCAAGTCGTTATCAACGGCAAAGGCACAATTACTGTGGAAAGCATTTACTTCGCAGGTATGCCGATGAAAAGCTCTTCCGAAAAAGTCATTACTTTCAAGAAAAATATCTACGGCGACTTCCCCTGTGCCATTTGGCAGGATCAATCCGAAGCTCATTTACATTTGTTCAACGATCGTCAAGACAAAAAAAATCACTCTGTCAAAATCACCGTTGCCAAACGCAATACAGAAAATGCCGCTTTCCCCGAAAGAGTTGTCGAACTCAAACCCGGCAAAAATATCATAACTTTCCCCGTTAAAGAGCTTGCAAACGGTGATTATGTGGTTTCTGTTGCAGACAATTCAGGAGAAGGCGACGGCGTTTTCATACGCCTTCTCCGCCGTTACAAAAAATTTGAGGACACCTCCGCAATTACCGAAATCGGCGAAGTCAACAATGTGAAACTCCACTTCCCCGACAATCACTTCCTCGAAAAAGCCGACAACGCTTCTTTCGTCAGCGGTCAGGCAAAACTTATCGAAGTAGTTCCCCGCTCCGCCAAAGATGAAGATTTCTGCCGCCGCGTTACTGATATTTCAATCAAAAACGGCAAAGTAAGAATTGACTATACAACTTTGAACCGCAACTGGGAATACGGTTCAGAAAAATACCACCGTGCAATTACCGATATCGGGGACCTCGAAAATGCGAAATGGGAAATCCAAACCTTTGACAAAGAACCTCCCCGTGACGGGATGACAACTTTGATCGGCGGCTGGGGCCCCCCCGCAAGTCATGGAGATTTCGCAGCTAAATTCTCAGGAAAAAAAGAAGTCTTCAAAATGTTCGACCCCGCAAAAGATACCCCTATCGACATCAGCAAACTCAAAGTCCGCTATTCCGGTGCTGTTGCCAATAATACCGTCATGTGGAAACATTCTTCACAAGATTGGGGTGTTATGAAAGGTATCCCCCGTGCATTCTATCTTTTTTACCGCCGCGGCGTAGATGATACAGTCATCCTCAGCAAAGAACCTTTCCTGATCGACAAACCTTCTCTCGGAGAATATGAAGAAGAGAATACAACTCACGACAACTTCTGCGGTCAATGGCTCTCCGATGACGGCAAAACTCTTTATTTCTGCCACGCTCGCTGGCTGCTGCCCAGTTATCCCTACAACACTCCTCCGTATGACAATATGAACGGTTTGCGTATGCTTCACATCTGGAAAACACAGGACGGTCTGAACTGGGAAAAAACTGCTTTCTGCCCCCCGACAGAAAATGAATCCCCCGTTGAACAGCAGTATGGTGCAAATGCCATGCGTCTGCGTGGTGCCAAAGGACTTTTTATCGCATTTGTTCTGCGTTACCGCTCCGACATTCAGGCGATGGACCATTATCTGGCATACAGCTGGGACGGAGGACACTGGACCAAAGCCAACGGAAAACCATTCCTCGAAAACGGCAAACTCGGTTCTTTTGACTCCGGAGAAATCTGCATCGGCGGCGGCACAGCCAGACTGGAAATGGTCCCCTCTGTAAATATCGGCAAAGATACTTATTTGAATGTATTTCAGGTTACCGACTACTATCATCATCAGGCGGCTCAAATCGTCGCTTTTGTCAATGAAACCAAGTTCACCGTGCCTTTCATGAAAAAAGCACTTCCGACTCTGGAACAGTGGCCTCTTTTCAAGGAAGTCGGCGGCTGGGAAGGTTTTGTCGAACATTCCAAACAGTCAGGCTGCACAGTTGCAACTGCAAAAATGCGTCAGGACGGATTCTTCCATGTCAAAGCTGCTGACAAAATCGCAGAACTTACAACCAAGAAAATTACTTCAAAATCCAAACTTTTTGCCAATATGAAAATTGCAGACAACGGTTTTGCAGAAATCACTCTCCTCGATGAAAACAATACCCCCATCCCCGGTTTCAGCAAAAAACTTGAAGCAGGATTCGATGAAGTCGATGCAGAAATTTTCGCACAACTCCCCGCACAGCCATTCAAAGTCAATATCAAAATGCAAAATGCGGAACTTTATGTGCTGAATTTCAAATAAACATTTGACTTTTGATGTTTTTATGCTTAATTATGTAAAAATGTCAACAATTTTCAATATAACATAACAAGGATAAAGAAATGAAAAAATTTGTCTTTCTGCCTCAACCGCAAAAAGTTGTATTCGGAGAAAAACAGGTAAATATTGAAGATATAAACAAAAAACTGAAAATATCTTTTGATAAAAATCTCCGTCCGGAAGGCTATAAACTTGAAATCAATACTGAAAAAATCAGTATTACAGCAGCAGATGAAGCTGGTGCGTTCTACGGCAGACAAACTTTAAATCAACTCCTTAAACAATGCGATGACAATAAATGTCCCGAAGTAACTATAGATGACTTCCCTGAACTTAAACTCCGTGCCGTCATGCTTGATGTCAGCCGTGACAAAATGCCGACTCTTGAGTTCATCATGAACTTTGTCGATCAGCTCTCAAACTGGAAAGTTAATACCTTCATGCTCTACATAGAGCATACTTTCGCATACAAAGATCACAAAAAAGTATGGGAAAAAGCCTCGCCGCTTACGGCAGAGGATATTCAGAAACTCAATGCTTTCTGCAAAGAACGCTTCATAACTCTCGTTCCCTGCCAGAATTCACTCGGGCATCTCCTCCGCTGGCTCTGTCATGAACCTTACCGTCAGCTTGCTGAATGTCCCGAAGGTTACGGCATGTCATGGAGCATGAACAAAACCGATCCATTCTCACTCTGCCCGGCTGATCCTGCAAGTTTGAAATTTATCGAAGGTCTGATGGATGAACTGCTACCCAATTTTGACTGCGATCTTTTTATGGCGGGATGCGACGAAACTTTCGACATCGGCAAAGGCAGAAGCAGAGAACTTGCCCCCGATATTTCCAAAGAACAACTTTATGTCGATTATATCAACAAACTCAACGAAGCAACCAAAAAACGCAATCACAAACTTGCAATTTTCGGCGACATCATCGTTCAGAAACAGGCTGATACCGTCAAGGATTTCTCAAAAGACATTCATATCATCGACTGGGGTTACGGCAGAAATTATGAGTTCGAAAAACACGGCAAAATGTTTGCCGAAGCCGGACTTGAATACAGCTTCATGGCTTCAAACTCCAATTATTACACCATCGGCGGCAGAACTTACCGTGCTTTCGGCAACATCGCAAACGCTGCGGAAGCAGCTGTCAAAACCAATGCCGCAGGTATCTGGGTCGCAGAATGGGGTGATTCCGGTCACTGGACATCATGGTTAACCTCCATTCCGCCTTTTGCATACGGCGCAGCCATGAGCTGGAGTCCTGCACAAAACAAAGAAATTGATATGGCTTCATGCCTTGATACATTTGTTTTCAATATTGACGGTCTCGCATCCATCATCATAGACATGGGAAAATTGTATCAGGCAACCCGCGGAGAAGATGATACAGACAATCTTTTCTACATTCTCCTCAATCTTCACCGCTTTGAAAAATCTCATCCGTTTTTCACTAATATCACTCTCGATAATCTGGATAAAACAAAGTTTGATGTCGTCGTTCTCGAACACAGACTGCACAATCTCAAAAATTGTCCCGATGAAATCAGAGATGAATTGCAGATTTATATCGACTTTATCAAATTGTCTGTCAAAATCTGTATCGAATTCGTCAAGGATGAAAATATCCGCTTCGTTGATCAGCTCATGCCGAAAATCCAGTATGAAAATGCACCTGCTTTGGAAAATATCTTCCGGCGCCTTGTTAAAATCCGCAGAGAACGTTATCAGCCCGGCGGCATTGATGCATCCATTTTCTGGCTGACAAAATTATGGCAAAATGTCTGCGATGTTGCTCAATTCCCCGAACTTTAACAATTTTTATACATCATGAGGTAAAAAAATGTCAAATCTCAAAACTCTTGCCACTGTCATTGAACGACCCTATGAAGCAAATTTCCGAGAAGTAACTCTCATGCCCAAACAGGCAGATACCGTCGTTTGCAAAACTCACATGAGTGCTATTTCCACCGGTACTGATATGAAAACTTACAAAGGACTTCAGCACGCAACTTCATGCTGGTACCCCCTCGTCCCCGGTTATGAAAATATGGGCGTCGTCCTCGAAGAAGGTGAATACGGCGAAGGTCTGAAAAAAGGCGACCGCGTAATGATCAATGAATGCCGCAAATATCAGGATGCCTGCTCCGCATGGGGCGGCGGTACTCTCATCGTTCACAAAGGACTCGGCAACGCTTCCGGCGGAATGGACAGAATGTGCAAAGTTCCCGATAATGTTACTGATGAACAGGCCGTTCTCGCATACCTCGCCAGCGTTTCTCTCAAAGGTATTGAACGCTTCAAATTCATTGATAATGAATATATCCTCATTTCCGGTTCAGGCATGATCGGTGTCGGTGCCATGCAGATTTGCAAAATCCTCAATCCCACTGCCACCATCATCTGTGCAGAACCCCACCCCTTCCGTCAGGAAATCGCCAAACATTATGCAGATTACGTCATCACCCCCGATGAGGCCGGTCTGAAAGTCCTCGACGACATCACCAACGGCAAAAGAGCCGACAAAGTTATGGAATGCTCCGGCAATACCGCCGCTGTCGCTGATATTTACAAATACCTCAAACGCGGCGGCTGGGGCAATACCGCCGATGAAGATGAACCCGGTCATATCCATTTGCAGGGCGACTATCCCGGACAGATTATCCTCGATCCCTACAACAAATGGTTTGACAAAAACCCGACCGTAACCATGAGCTGCGCTCTCCGCCGCACCTGCAAACCCCGCGTCCTCCAGTGGATCAGCGAAGGCAAATTCGATACCTCTCACCTCCCCTACGAAGTCTGGGAAGCAGGCAAAGCCAAAGAAGCATTTGAATATCAGCTCAAAAAAGGTATGGAATGTTTCAAGATTCTCTTTGACTGGCGCGGACTCTGATAAGGAAAACTTTTTATGTTCATAGAGTCGAAATCTGCACAAATCGAAGTTATCGGTGAACTCGGCAGCTGGCAGTTATCAACGACTGCCGCTGTCGATAAAAACGGTGTTGAAATTATAAAAATTTCACTCGATGCTCCCGAAAAAACACTTTTTCCGAATCTGCGTTTAAAATGGCATGTCAAAAAAATCGACATGCAGTACCTCTGGCATGAAAGCCGTGCTTTTGAATATTACATCCCTGCCGCCTGGACAGGTTTTTATGATTCAAATGTAGCGACCTCGATCCCCGTGCTGCAGCTTTTCAATCAGCAGTGCGAAAACCGTTTCCTCGTCGCCGTCGGCGAAACTTTGCGTGATATCAAAATGAAAGCCGGTGTTTATGAAGAATCAAACACCGTCCAGTTTGACATTATCCTTTTTTCAACTCCCGAAGCTCCCGCCGACCACTACGAAACAGAACTCTATATCGATTGCCGCAGAACTTTCTACTCCGATGCGATCAAAGATGCCATGGATTTCCTCCGAAAGGACAATCCTGTAAAAAATATCCCGGACGGGGCATACAACCCGGTTTATTCAACATGGTACAACTTTCACCAGAACCTCTTTGCCGCTGAACTTGAAGCAGAATGCAAAGAAGCGGTGAAATACGGCATAAAAACCATTATCGTCGATGACGGATGGCAGACCGATGACAACAATCGCGGTTACGCTTTCTGCGGCGACTGGGAACTTTCCAAACGCCGCTTTCCCGATATGGATAATCATGTCGGCAAAATCCACGGACTTGGCATGGATTACATGATGTGGCTCTCCGTACCCTTCATGGGAGAAAAAAGCAAAAATTTCGATAAATTCAAAAACATGCTCGTCGACCTCGGTGCGACAAGAAATACCGGAACTCTCGACCCCCGCTTCCCCGAAGTCCGTGAATTTCTCATTCAAACTTATGAACGGATCGTCCGTGATTACAACATTGACGGCTTGAAACTGGACTTTATCGACTGGTTCAAATTCCGCGGAGAAGACCCTGCAATCAAAGATGACTATAATGGCAGAGATATAAAATCATTACCTCTTGCTGTTGATAGACTTATGACTGATGTTTCAGAGCGTTTGCGGACAATAAATCCGGATATTCTGATTGAATTCCGTCAAAATTACATCGGTTCTGCAATCCAGAAATACGGTAATCTGCTCCGTGCATTGGATTGTCCGAATGATTGTTTGAGCAATCGTGTCCGCACCTTGCGTCTGCGTATGACTTCGGGGGATAATGCGGTTCATTCCGACATGCTGGAATGGCATGCTGACGAAAACTATGAAATTGCCGCATTGCAGTTTATCAATATTATTTTCTCTGTGCCGCAGATTTCAATCAAGTTTTCAGAAATACCTGAAGAACACAAAAAAATGCTCAAATTCTACCTCGATTTCTGGACCGCACACAAAAATACACTCATGTTCGGCAAGCTGAAAGCATATCACCCAGAAGAGGCATTCCCGCTCGTTACTGCAGAAAATACCACAGAAAAAATCATCGCAGTTTACGGCAGCAATTCCTGCATTGAAGCAAAAAATTCCCCCAATATCTACATCGTAAACGGTTCAGGCAATACTGATTTTGTCATCGACACCGACAAAATCGGCTGCACAGTTACGATTTTCAATGCACTCGGTGAAAAAATTTCCGAAACTGAAATTGAACAACCTTTGCAAAAAGTCAAAATTCCGTTGGCAGCAATCGCTTTCATCGGCTGATTTCCGGCATTTTTCTGTTTTTCATTTGCCAAAAGTTACAAACTGTGCTATATTACGAAAATGGAAAAATGCAAATATGAATAACTTTTTTAAAAAAATATACAACACTGTTCCGACAGCCATATTCACGGCTGTTGCAGCAGTGTTTTTTTTCACATTTTTACTTGCTGTACCATACGAAAATACAGTCCGAAATATCCCGTGCTGCGAAAATTCTCTGCTCTCGCCCGATACGCTCCCCTGTCCTGCAGAAAGACCGCAAAGTTTCCAAAGCAGTTTATCTTCCGGCAGAATTGCAGCTGAAACCTCAAGAAACAACCGCCGCAGTTCATCATCTGCCGCCGACAATTCAAGTGCATCGGCAGAATACCGCATTCCGCAATCAGAAGCAATTTGCATTGTAAAATTCTCTTACCATGCAGAAAATCTTTTCGCTTTTCAAAAGTATATCAAATACTCACTGCCGGAGCGTGCCGGTCCTGCAGAAAATATAACTTTCTGTTAAAAAATCTCCCCATCCCAAAGCTCTCCAATCATCGGGGAGATTATTCCGTCATTTCAAAAACTTTTATGATCCGTCCGTTATTATTTGTAAAACGGATGTAGTTTGTATTTCAGATTTATGAAAGAAAATATACCTGTTTCGTTACAGATTGCCGTTCTTGCTGTCCAAGTGGGGGTCATCATTTTCGGTGCCCGTTTTGCCGGCAATCTTATTCGCAAGCTGCATATTCCGCCCGTACTTGGAGAATTGCTTGCAGGGGTATTGCTCGGACCTTTTTTACTCGGCTCGATACCACTGGGGATTCACGGGTTTGAAAATGGGCTTTTCCCATTGACCGGAGGAAGTCTGCCGGTGTCTACGCCTCTGTATGCACTATCGACATTCGGTTCAATAATACTTTTATTTATTTCCGGTCTTGAAACCGATTTAAAACAATTTTTCCGTTATTCACTTACCGGGTCTGTTGTTGGTATCGGAGGTGCTGCCGTCTCATTTATTTTCGGAGCACTGTTCGGTCTTTGGATGTTTGAAGGAGCGTCGATACTTGATCCGAGAGTGCTTTTCCTCGGTATTCTCAGCACAGCGACAAGTGTCGGCATTACCGCACGCATTCTCTCTGAACGCAAAACTATCGACTCGCCCGAAGGAACGACCATACTTGCCGCCGCAGTTATTGACGATGTTCTCGGCATTATCTGTCTGGCGATAGTTATGGGTATTGTCGGAGTTTCTGCCGGGCAAAGCGGTCAGATCGACTGGGGCAAAATCGGTTTTATCGCCGTCAAAAGTTTCGGCATCTGGCTGGGCGTAACTGCTCTCGGATTATGTTTTGCCCACAAAATTGCCGCATTTTTAAAGTGTTTCCGTCCGGGTGCAACCTTTTCGATCCTTGCATTCGGTCTGGCGTTGCTTGCTGCCGGATTATTTGAAAGTGCAGGTCTTGCCATGATCATCGGTGCTTATGTCATGGGGTTGTCTCTGTCAAAAACAGATATTGCATTTTCGATTCACCGCAATATTTCAAGCATCAGCAATTTTCTCGTTCCGATATTCTTCGTTGTCATGGGAATGCTCATTGATGTAAGAGTTTTCGGCAATATGGAAGTGCTTGCCTTTGGCTTGATTTATTCCGTTCTGGCGATCATTGCCAAAATCATCGGCTGTGCATTACCTGCACGCATGCTCAATTTCAATACCATCGGCTCACTCCGTATCGGTATGGGCATGATCCCCCGCGGAGAAGTCGCTTTGATCATTGCCGGTATCGGTGCAACAACTATGATGACTTTGAACGGGAAACAAATTCCGATCATCAATGCAGAACTTTTCGGCATTGCAATCATCATGACTCTGGTTACAACCATTGCCGCACCACCGCTGCTGTCTTTCATGCTGAATATAAAAAAATCAGGCGTGAAAAAAACACAGGCAGATTCAAGTTCGGTTCATACTGTTTATGATTTTCCGTCGGAAATGATACGGGATGTTGTGCTGACATCTATGATGGAACATTTCCGCAGTGAAGGATTCCGTAATTCATCGCTGTCGCATGATACACCGATAATCCATTTCCGCCGCAAGGACACATCATTCTCCATGCAGATAAACGGAAACTCATTTGATTTTGAGTCAAGTTTATCAGAATCGGTATTGATCAAAAGTATCATATTTGAAACCTTTGTCGAAATACAGCGTGCGATATCGGAATTGAAAAACTTTACAATTTCCGGTGTGATTTCTCCGCCGACAGCAGAAGACATAAACAACTCTATCCGACACATGGCTCTGCCGCCGGAAAAAATCCTTTCTCCCGATCATATTATAAAAAATTTACAGGGGGAAACTCTGAAAGATGCAATCATTGAAATAATAGATTTGCTTTACGCTCAAAAAGCGATTGCAAATCCGGAACTCTGTATCAATTCTATCATACAGAGAGAAAATATCGTTTCAACATGCACCGGCAATATTGCATTGCCGCACGCCAGAGTCAAAGGCGTTTCCGGAGTAGTTTCCGTACTCGGCGTTTCACCAAAAGGTCTTATCGGAAACAACAAAAAAATAAATATCGTTCTCCTGACACTCTCACCTCCGGATTTTGACAATCCGTACCTGCAATACATCGGTCATGCGGCATCCGTATTGGTCCGGCAGGAAAACGTTGAACGGATAATCAATGCTTCATCACCTGAAGAAATAAGTAATTTATTTGAACAAAAAACAAGGAAATAATAATATGGCTTTTTTTACCAATGCACTCCTCCCCGCACTTTGCGTTTTGATCCCGATACTCGTTATCATGACGATAGTTTCAAAATGCTCCAAGTAAAACTTTTAACTCCTGCACGAATAATGCAGGAGTTTTTTTTGAAAAAAAATTGCATATTATACATTCGGGGTTATATTTCTGCATAACAAAAAATCTTCAA
>JAZRBX010000030.1:0-3368 GCA_045635285.1 Victivallaceae bacterium | reverse complement strand
TAATTGCATAAAAAAGAAAGGAATTGAAAAATGAATTGTGAGTATTGCGGAAATCCCGTCCCCCAGAATGTAAGCAGCTGTCCTTCATGCGGCGCACCCGTTGCCGTAAATCCTGCTCCTGTGCAGAATAATCAGGGTGCTTATCAGCAGCAACAGCAGGTAAATCAGCAGCAGACCATTGTTAATGTCAATCCCAAATCTCCCGGATTGGCAACATTTCTCTCCTGCCTTATTGTCGGTCTCGGTCAGATATATAACGGTCAGGTCGCCAAAGGTATTTGCATGTTTATTATCGCTGTTTTGATCGGTTCTTTCACCGCCGGTGTCGGAAGTTTCTTTTTCTGGATATTTGCCATGATCGATGCTTCCAAAATTGCCAAGAAAATCAATTCCGGCATTATTGTTGGTGCTTGGGAGTTTTAATCGGTGATTCATTTTCTTCCCGATAAATTTGTTCCTGCCAAATATCAGGGAGTCCGTAGAAAATATTGGAATGAATGTGTATCTATCGGATTGCTTTTTGCGGGAGGAATATTTTTTGCGGGATTCGGTCATTATATCTCCGGCGGGATTCTGTCGGTGATATGGGCCGAAGTCAGATTTTATATTCACGGAGTTCCGATGTGTCCGCTCTGCGGTGGGACAAGAAGTTTTATTTCCATGTGCAGAGGAGATATAATAACTGCATTGCATTACAGTTTTTTCGGGACTTTGGTGTTTTTTATTCTGATATTTCATCTGGTGCTGAAAATTTTACTTTTATCGGGGAGGGGAAAGGTAAAATTTCTGCACATGTTGGAAAATTTTGAACGGTTGAGTATATTTTTTACTGTTATGTTTTCTCTGTGGGGGGTGCAGATGCTTCTGCATTACCTCGGAGTTTTCAAGTGGTACACTCTGAATTGAGAAAATATCGTAAGCATAAATTAAAAAGAGGTAGAGAATCGAATCTCAACCTCTTTTTTTTGGTCAATGATTATGCCTGTACTTTCGGCTGACGGGGAGCGGCTTCATTGACCACGACTTTGCGGCCGCCGATTTCCTGTCCGTTTATTGCTTCCAGAGCGGCTTTTGCCTCATCGTCGTTGTGCATTTCCACAAATCCGAATCCTTTTGCGCGACCTGTTTCGCGATCTTTGATCAAGCGGACTGCTGCGACTTCGCCATAGGCGGAGAAAATGCTTTTGACTTCTTCGGAAGTAATAGCGTACGGCAAATTACCGACATAAATGTTCATATTTTATGAACCTTTCTGGTTGGGAGCAAAACTCCATGTTGTGTAACTCTCTGTAAATCCCCTGATTTACAGTAAGCCGATTTTTCCGTTGGAGTAAAATAATCCTGTCTTAAAAATCAAACTTTATATATTATAATTGATATTATATGATATTTCAAGCCGAAAAATGAAAATATTTTATTTTTTTTAATATTTTTTCTTAAAAGGGGTCAATTTTTTTGATTTGTCAGCTCTCTGATAACTTCAGAGGCAAGCACACAGCCGAAAACTGCAACCAGATAAGAAACTGTACCGGTCATGGAATGATTGAACCCTGCCTCATCGGTATAAGCATAAACCGCATGAGGAGGTACACTTTCTTCTGAAAATACACATTTGATATTTTTGCTGATGCCGAGTTTTTTGAGTTTGGTGCGGACGGCACGGGCAAGACCGCAGTTGTAAGTTTTTGAAATGTCGGCAATTCTGACGGCGAGCGGATCGACTCTGCCGCCGGAGCCCATGGAACTTATGATTGGAATGTCAAGTTCAAGACAGCGTTTCAGGAAAAAAACTTTGGGCGAAAGCGAATCAATGGCATCAACGGCATAATCAAATTTTGTTTCAAGAAGTTTATTGGTTTTTTCGTTTTCGATATATTCAAAAATGTCGTGAATTATGCAGTCGGGATTTATGTCGAGAAATCTCTCTTTCAGCACTGTTGTTTTGGGTTTTCCGAAAGTCGAATGCAGTGCAGCCAGCTGACGGTTCAGATTTGTTTCTTCAACCGTGTCGCCGTCAACGATGGTCAATTCGCCGACTCCGGCACGCACAAGCATTTCTGCGGTGTATGCACCGACGCCGCCGACTCCGAGTACGAGGACGTGCGAGTTGCGGAGTTTCTGCAGTTTTTCTCTGCCGAAAAGCAGTTCGGTCCGTTTGAGAAACGGCGGGATATCACCGGTCATAAAAAATTTTCTCCAAAGTCATATAAAGTTTTTGCAAGTCAATATCTGAATCGTCGCTTTCAAGCCCGATTTGCTCCGAAAGACAGCTATGCTCTTTAAGATAACATACAAAATCATCATTGTCAAGCATTGCAGGGTGCAGAAGTACGAAAATATTTGCATCGACAATTTTGCGGAAAAGTTTCTTTTTGCCTCTGAAGCCGTGCCAGATTTTTTTCAGGTGCGGATAATTTTCAAGAATACGCAACGCTTCATCGCCACAGCGGACAATGTGCAGAATTACCGGTTTTTTGAGTTCATTTGCCAAATCAAGTGCAGCTTTGAAATATTTTATTTGAATATCAAGTGCAGGCCCGTGCAGACGGTCAAGCCCGATTTCGCCGATCGCGCAGATTTGATCGGATTTTGCAAGTTCGATGAAGTTTTCGGGAAGCCCGGTAAAATTTTCGGGCAGATGCCACGGATGAAGCTGTAATGAAAAATTCTGACCTTCAAGCGGTTTTTTGATGTTTAAAAACTCTTCAACACTGCATGAGCGGCAGGAAAACGGCTTGTCTGAATGAGTGTGATGGTCAAAAAAATTTTTCATATTTCAGATGACAGCAAATCTGCGGTTTCAAAATGCATGGTCCTGTGGGCATGACACATGGCAATCGCCAGTGCATCAGTCGCATCGAGAATAATGTTTTGCGCATCAATGCCGAGCTGTGCCGCCATCATCAGAGCGACTTGTTCTTTCTCTGCACTGCCGTTGCCGACTGCGGCTTTTTTGGCAACTCTCGCACTGTAAGAATAAACAGGAATTGAATTTTCTGCAAGTTTGGACAGGAAAGCACCTCGTGCCATGCCGAGAATAATTGCTGTTTTGCTGTTTTTGCCGACAAAAGGTTCTTCAATGGCGGCACAATCTATCTGGTAAGTTGCCAGCAGTTCGGCGACACCGCCTGCGATGCGGCGCAGACATTCAGTATGTTTCATTTTGGGTTTGTTTACGATAACTCCGCAGTCAAGAACTTCGATTTTGCCGTTTTCAATTTTGATAACACCGTACCCGCTTGTTCTGATCGCCGGGTCAATTCCTAAAATTATCATAAGTCAAACCTTTTCGGGCGTTCCACCCGCCTTTTTATATGCTGTCGCATTCTCATATTTCCTATTGTTATCGGACAATAGTTGTATGCATA
>JAZRBX010000029.1:0-5253 GCA_045635285.1 Victivallaceae bacterium | reverse complement strand
TGGTCATATTGTCGAGCAGGATATATTCTGCATTTGCATTGAGGGCGTGTTTTACTTCTTCGAGAGAGTCAGCTTCGACCTCAACTTCGAGATCGGGATACATTTTGCGGCAGCGATCTACGGAGCGTTCAATGCTGTTTTCGCCTTCGAGTTTGGCAAGTTCACGGTGATTGTCTTTGATCATGATACGGTCAAAAAGTCCGATACGGTGATTTGTTGAACCGCCGCATTGGACGGCGTATTTTTCAAGATTGCGCCAACCGGGAGTGGTTTTTCTGGTATCGAGGGCGACACATGCTGTGCCTTTGAGGGCTTCGGCGTATCTGCGGGAGGTGCTGGCGACACCGCAAAGGCGTTGAAGAAAATTCAAAGCGGTGCGTTCTGCGGTGAGAATGGATTGAGCTTTGCCGGAGATGATTGCGAGTTTGTCGCCTTTCTGACAGAGGTCGCCGTCTTTTTTGAGCGGAGTGAAAACGAGGCTGTTGTCGAGGTATTTGAAAACGCGTTCAGCGACGGCGATGCCGGCAAGGACCATATTGTTTTCTTTGCAGAGCAGGATTGCTTCGGCGCAAGTATCAGCGGGGATGACGGCGAGAGTGGTGGTATCACCGTTGTTTTCCAAATCTTCTTCGTATGCGAGTTTGATGAGTGCATCGAGGCGGTCGAAATTTATTTCTGTGCATTGTACGGATTTAACAGGCATGATCATTTCCTTTTGTTAAGGTCTTCTTTGATATGGAGTTCTGCGCCGGAGCCGACGGTTGAAGCGGTCTGTTCATTGAGATCGACGAGGATTTTGCTGCCGATTTCAGTGGCGAGGAGGTTTTCTCCTTTGTAGAGAACAGGTGCTTGTTCGGGAGTTCCGGTGAGGGTGATTTTGCGGTGTTTTATGAAGTAATCGGCGCGGTCGCCGATGGCTTTTTCGTCGCCGGATTCATTTTTACGGAAAACGGTAACATTTTTATAAGCGGTAATATGTTTGAGTTCGAGTTCATTATTGATGCGGATGCGGGAGGGGGCTTCGCCTTTGGGAGTGGGGGGGAAGACTGTACCTTCGGGATATTTTTCCGCAAAAATATGCAGCTGGTCGGAATCGAGGGAGAAAGAGTCATTTCTTACTTTGACATTGCCGAGGAAAATAGCTTTATTTTTCGGGCGGATGAGAGTGGCTTTGTCGGAGGAGAGCGTTGATTTTGAAATGATTTGATTCTGATCGTCTTTTTTGAAATGAGTTATGATGACATTGCCGAAAGCACGGACATCATCAGGCCCGTCGCCGATGGATTTGTCTTTCGGGAAGTAAAGTACGATACGGTCGGCTTCAAGCTGATAGTCATCATCAATAAGTCTGACGGATGAATCGGCTTCGATTTTTGAAACGGTATTTTGCTGTTTGCTGCCTTTCGGGGGGAGGTGGATCGTCAAAGTTCCGCAGTCGAGTTTGAGGCGGCGGTCGCGGATGCGGACATCATTTATGAAATTAATGGTATTTTTCTGAAAGTCCCAACGCATCTGTTTAGCGTTGACTCTGGTTCCGGCGACGACCATGCTTTCTGTTTTTTCTGTATCGGGAGCGTTGCAGAAAACGGCAGTGCCGGGAGCGGAGAGCATTTGTCTGCGTAAATCGTGGAAGCCGAAAAATTTGATTGCTGCACCGGAGTCATCCTGAACGTCATTATTTTCGTTCATATCGATTTGGATATTGCCGTAGCAGTTGATTTCTTTGACGGAAGAGCCGTGGAGGGCCTCATTGTCTGCATCTTTTTTGGAGCGGTCGAGGAGGATGACCATTTTGTCGCATTTGACAGTACCTTTCGGCTCACGGATAACGACATTGCCTGTGAGGATGATTTCGCCTTTTTTGAGGTGGATGAAAAGTTCATCGGCAACGGCATTTACGAGGTTGAGTTTTTTGGGGGCAATTCCGCCGTTTTGCAGGATTTTTCTGATATCGGAAGCTCCGTTGCGGATGGTGATTTTGACATTTGATTTGATGAGGCAGTGGCGTTCCTTGTAGTTTGCGTGGTAGCCGACACCGTCGATGTCGATGGCGGGGGAACGGAAATGCACCGGACCTTTTCCGAAAGCCTGACGGATACTCTGGTCGACATCGGCGTGATTGGAACTTACAATTCCATCACTGAAAACGATGCGGTTTTTCCAGAATTTGACAACATCTGCAATGGGGGCGTTCAAGGGATATATTTCAACGCCGCCGGTTTTAATGAGGCGGAGGTTTACATTATCACGGATAAGGTCGATACAAGGTCCTGTAACCACGAGCAATCTGCCGTCACGGCGAAGTTCTTTGCCGAAGAGCAATGCCTGCAATTCATCATCATTGTATAAAGGCAAAGTTGTATTTTTGGTGGATATATTCTGCATTGTATCCATGACATTGGCAAAAGAGCAGAACGGCATCATCAGCAAAAGCAATATAAAAAAACGCATAAAAACCTCTTTAAATAAATAATATAAACTTAATTCAATTTACATCACAAATGCATATTTTTCAAGAAAAAATATAAAAAAAGGTGTAATAATTTGATATATTTGTGAAAAGTATTATATTTATCAGACAAAATATATGAAAGGAAAAAAATAATGCTGAAGAAAATAGTTTTTATTTTATGTGCAATTGCTTTTTTTGCAGTTCCCTGGATATGGAGCCCGGCGAGAAATTATGCCCCCGGACTGGCAGTTCTGACAGGAATTTTATTTTCCGTCGTTTGCGGCAATCCGTTTATCAAACATACATCAAAAATCACTTCAAATCTTCTCGGCGCAACGATTGTCGGGATGGGGTTCGGTATGAATTTCATCGATGTTATGAAGGCAGGCGGAAACGGATTTTTGTATACATTGATCGGGATAGCTGCGGGGATCGGATTGGGAACATTGCTGGGTAAAATCTTAAAAGTACCGCATAATGCTTCATGTCTTATAAGTGTCGGTACTTCTATTTGCGGCGGAAGCGCCATTGCCGCCGCCGCTCCTGTGCTGAAAGCGAAATCTCACGACATAGCATTGGCTTCTGCAACCGTTTTTCTGCTTAATGCCGTTGCTCTCTGGATTTTCCCTTTTATCGGCAGAGTATTGGATTTTAATGAGATTGAATTCGGTTATTGGGCGGCTCTCGGTATCCATGATACAAGTTCGGTTGTCGGAGCATCAATGGCTTACGGCAGTGAGGCTTTGGAAGTCGGAACGACGGTTAAACTTGCAAGAGCTTTGTGGATAGTTCCGGTAACTTTGTTTCTGTCATGGTTTGCGGTCGCGGAAAAAGATGAAAATGACAGCAGGTTTAAATTTAAAGTTCCTTGGTTTATTCCCTGCTTTATTGCGGCTTCTGCTGTTGTAACATGGCTTCCCAAACTTTTTCCTGCGGCAGAAAATGCGGTCAATTTCAGCGGTTCGATATTGAAAGATACTTCAAAATTTCTGATGATAATGACACTGTTTCTTATCGGTGCAAATTTAAGTAAAGATAAATTGAAAGAACTTGGTATGCGTCCTGTGATACAGGGAATTGTTTTGTGGGTGATACTCGCTTCCTGCTGGTGTGCGGCAATTCATTTCGATTTGGTAAAGTGTGTTAAATAAAAATCTGACAAGTCTGCGGTCAGGACTTGCCAGATTGGGAGATGTATATTAATGGCAATGGTTTGAGCCGCAGCCGTGAGAACCGCAGGTATGACCTTCGCCGTGGTCGTGGTGATTGCAATGGAAATTTTCTCTGACACGGAGTCTGCCGTTGGCAAAATCTTCGGCGACCTGTTTGACATTGCCTTCTGCTCCGCCGACAACGAGGATATTCTCACGGGCGAGAGCGTTTATTGCGCCGCCGCCGATGCCGCCGCAAATGAGCAGATCGACTTTTTCCTCTGCGAGCAAAGTCGCAAGAGCGCCGTGACCGGAATCGCCGCATGAGATGATTTTTTCGCTGATGATTTTGCCGTCTTCGGTATCAAAAACAGCAAAAGACGGGGTATGACCGAAGTGTTGGAAAACTTCATTGTTTTCACATGTAACTGCAATTTTCATAATAAACTCCTTTCGTTATTTCATGTTTAAGATACGGCAAAAAACGGAAAAGTCAAATTTTTTTGCAAAAAAAACGCCATCTGTATTGAAACAAACGGCGTTTTGATAATCAGAATGAATTTATTTTATTCAGAATGCAGAGTGATTTTTTAACCTGTTTTCATTTTTTCTGATCAGAGGTTGACCATTTGACGGTTTCTGCATTTTTGGGGATGAAACCGTGGTCGCTGCCCTGTGACCAGGTAATGGTTTTGTCGGGAGTAGCGAGATTTTTGTAGGCAAGAAGCAGACCGGAGGGCGGACAGACATAATCGCCGAGCCCTGCACGGGGGAAGACAAATTTTGCATGTTTGATGCGTTTCGCCATGAAAACTGCATCATAGTAACCGAGGGCAGGGGTGTATTTGATGCGCCAAGTACCCTGTGCTCTGCCTTTGAGAGCATTGCCGCCGAGGTCGCAGCACCATGTGATGCTTGAGTTGACAGCGTTTACATCCGGATCGAGTGCGCCTGCCCACATGCTCTGCAATCCACCCTGACTGCCGCCGGCGGCGGTGAGATTTTTTCCGTCCCATTCGGGGCGTGATTTGATGTAATCAAGCGCACGCATGACACGGAGAGCCATGCCGTTGAAGTATGCAGTTTCGGGATTGCTGTTCTGAATCGGGTCAAAAGCGTAATTGTGTCCGTTTGAACGGATCGAAACAAAATAGTTTTTGTAATAATCTGCAGGCTGTTCAAGTTCCATACCGTGAGCATTGATGTCCAGAGTGATGCGGTTTGCCTGCATAAAAGCTTTGTTGAACCGGACCGGGCCGAAGCCGTACCCGTGGAATTGAACGAATGCAGGAAGGGATTTATTTTTTGCATCAGCAGGGATGCCGAGATAACCGGTTACGGGGCGGGGACCTGCGCAGGGGATTTTGACCAGATAAACGATAATATTGTTATCAAGTTTTTTGAATTCTTTGATTTCAACTTTGTTGAGGAAGGGGACGGCGTCAAGTTTTTTGCGTTGTTTTGCCCAGAATTCATCGAAGTCGGCGGGTTCTTCACATGCTTCGATTTTCATCGGTTCAGCGGCGGCGCCTGCATAAAAAACGATGGGATATTGACTTTTCGGGGTATTTTTGACAGCTTTACCTTTGGCATCGACGAGTCGAGCGTTGATATTTACGAAGCCGGGGCGGTCGATGGAAGTTTCAAGTA
>JAZRBX010000028.1:0-4570 GCA_045635285.1 Victivallaceae bacterium | reverse complement strand
CATTCTGCCGTATTTGATGTACGGTATTATCAAAAAGGTCAAAGCATTTTTCGCGCGCCGCAAAGGTCCGTCGGTCATGCAGTACGGTTATGATCTTGCCAAACTGCTCTGCAAGGGTGAAGTTTTGAGCAGTTTTTCATGCATACGCAACGGCGGCGTGCTGGCTTTGGCAGGGGTGCTCGGTGCGGCAATGCTGATACCGCAAATCAGCGGAGAGAGTGTACTGGAACTTCGTTATTATGATTATGTTCTTTTCATCTATATGCTTGGTTTTTCCAGATTTTTCACTGTGATTGCGGCGATGGAGTCCGGGTGCAGCTTTGAAGGAATGGGCAGCAGCAGGGAATTGGTTTTCTCTGTTACAGGTGAAATTGCTCTGATGATGACCGTTGCGGCGCTTGCGTTGTACGGTCATGCAGAAAATTTCAGCAGTATTTTCAAGGCGGTTGCTTCAGGCGGCATTGAAGGCTTGCTTTTGGCGATACTTTCATCGGTGATTATTTTCGTTCTGATGCTGCTGGAGGGAAGCCGCATGCCGATAGATGATCCTGAAACTCATTTGGAACTGACCATGATCCATGAAGCGATGGTGCTTGATCAATCAGGACCGCAGCTTGCGTTTATGAGTTTTGCGGGGATGGTCAAAGTTTATCTTTTTGCTTCATTCATTATTTCATTGGTATTGGCGTCATGTATGACGAGTGCATATTATTACTTGTATTTTATTATCGGCATTGCAATTATTTCCGTAATTATCGGGGTGATTGAATCATTGCAGGCGAGATTGAGGATGGTGCATGTGCATCAATACATTCTCTTTTCGGCGGCATTGTCGCTGATATTGCTGTTGAGTGTAATAATTTTCAAGGTGTAAAAATGGAAATATTTGAATTTATCGTATCGGTGGTGCTTTTGATCACACTTCTGCGTATTGCCATAAGCGGACGCTTGGAAGTTTATATCAAAATGCTTTCAATTCAGGGACTTCTGCTTTTTTCTCTGGTCTTTTTCACGGTCGGACACGGAAGTTGGCTGACTATGGCGGTCGCAATAATAGAAACATTGCTGCTGAAAGCGGTTTTTGTGCCGTTTTATCTCTATAAAGTTATTAAAGACAATAATATCAAACGGGAAACAGAACCGTATGTGCCGCATATTTTTTCTCTGCTGATGGTCAGTCTGGGTATCGGGTTGAGTCTGGCGGCGGCTTTTTACATGAAAAAAGAGATCCCCGAAGTCAATATCGTTCTGCTCGGCAGCGGTATTGCCATGATTTTGTGCGGTATGTTTGTGATATTGAGCCGCAAAAAACTCATTACTCATGTCATGGGATATTGTGTTCTTGAGAACGGTATATTCCTTCTGAGTCTGGCGGCGGCGAAAGAATTGCCGGTCATTGTCAGTCTGGGGGTGGCACTGGATGCTTTCATTTGGGTTCTGCTGGCGGGTATTCTGGTCAAACTTATCCGTGTTGAGTTCAGGGGACAATCTATTGATGAATTGAAAGGATTGAAGAATTAATATGGATATTTTTATTGCGTTGATATTGATTTTTGCGGCGGCGGCTTTTCTGTTGAAAGATGTCAAAGTCAACCGCTGGGTATTTTTTGCATTTGCGTTGCTGCATTTGAGCGGGATAGTTTATTTGTGTGCTTGCCAGCCGGTCGGCAATGCGATTAAATCTCTGCTGCTGCCGATAGACCTTTATGTTGACAAATTAAACAGTTACTTTCTTTTGATTGAAGCAATTGTGGTAATGGCGGTTGCATGGTACAATCTTGATTTTGTCATGCGCCGTGAAGAATTGCCTTTTACCAGTAAAAGTCCGCTGTATCATGCTTCAATAATTGCATTTATCGGAGCGATGGATCTGGCGATTCTTTCAGACAATCTGGGGATGATCTGGGTTTTCATTGAACTTTCAACTTTGTTGAGTGCATTGCTGATCGCTCATCACAATTCTGCAAATGCTCTCGAAGCGACATGGAAGTATGTTTTTATCTGTTCGGTTGGCATTGCGTTTGCATTTGCGGGAATTGTTTTCATGCTTATAGCGACGGACGGCAATTTGAATTTGCAGACGATGGTGCTTGCCAAGGATAAACTTTTTGCGGTAAAACTGGCATTGCCTTTTCTGATCATCGGTTTCGGCACGAAAGCCGGTCTTGCTCCCGTCCACAACTGGCTGCCTGACGCTCACAGTGAAGCCCCGACACCTGTTTCCGCATTGCTTTCGGCATCATTGCTCAACAGTGCTTTGCTGCCGATACTCCGTGTTATGAATCTGACAGAGGGGACCGGTTTGGAGGGATTTGTTTCAACTATCATGCTGACCATGGGATTTCTCTCATTGGCAGTTGCGGCGGTATTTATTTCACACGCATACAATTACAAACGCATGCTGGCATATTCTTCGGTTGAAAACATGGGTATTCTTGCCATTGCCGCAGGGTTGAACTGTTATTACGGTTTTGCATTGCATTTGGCGGGGCATTCGCTGATCAAATGTGCTCTTTTTTTGAGTGCGGGCAATATTTTGAGTTTGTACGGCTCCAAGATGATCAAGGAGGTCAAGGGGCTGGTCCGTATCAACAAGACGATGGCTTACATTTTTCTGATCGGTATACTGGCGATCATGGGCTTTGTGCCGTTTGTGATATTCGGCAGTGAATTTCTGATTGTCTGTGCGCTTTTTAAATACAATGTATTTCTGTGCGTGCTTTTTATCGCACTTCTTACCGTGGTAATGTACGGACTGGCAGGAAATATGCTCAAAATGGTACGCGGCGAACCGAAAATAAGCGAATCAGGATTCCGCTTCAAAGTTTCGGCGATCGCCCCGATAATCATTCTGCTGATACTGGCAGCTGTGATGTTTTTCATTGTCGTTTACTGCGGCATTACCGAACAAAGTATTTTTATTGATTGGAGTGATGTTTTATGATAGAGGTTAAAAATAATCAATTTATTGCTCTGTCGGATATTCAGAGTATTCATTATGAAACATTGTTGAACAATATCCGCGTCCACGAATTCCGCTGTATGAATATTTGCGCATTGCCAACTGACGGCAAGCTGAAACTTTATATCCTTTTCAGCGCCGCATCCGACAGAATGTATCTGGAATGTACTGAACTTGATCTTGCAAATCATTACAATTCCATCGGCAAACTGGTGCCGTCATGGATAAATTTTGAGCGTGAACTCGCAGAAAATTACGGTGTGAAATATGTCGATCATCCGTGGCTCAAACCTGTCCGTTTCCCCAAAGATGCCTGCCATAAACTTACCATGGCGGAATATCCTTTTTTCAAGGAATCAGGCAGCGGGGTGCATGAAGTCGCCGTCGGTCCCGTACATGCCGGAGTGATCGAACCGGGACATTTCCGCTTCATGTGCAGAGGAGAGAAAATCGACCATCTGGAAATCCAGCTCGGCTATCAGCACAGAGGCATTGAAAAACTCATGTGCAAAGGTTCAGTTTTTTCCAAGCGTGTGCTTGCCGAAAGTATTTGTTCCGACAGCGCAGTTATCAACTCCATGCTTTATTTCAATATTCTTGAAAGTGCGTCAAATATTCAAGTCCCTGAACGCGCCGCAGCTATCCGTACGATCGCAGTTGAACTTGAAAAAGCTGCACTGCATCTTTCCACTTTGAGCGGCATTGCCAATGACATCGGCTATGTTATGGGTGCGGCGTTTGCAGGAGCGACAAGAACTTATGTCATTAATTCTCTCCAAAGTATTTGCGGCAACCGTTTCGGCAGAGGGCTGATGAAACTCGGCGGAGTTGCATTTGATATTGACGATGAACTCAAAAAGAAACTCATTGAAACTTTGAGTATGGTTTATGACCGCGTCGAACATCTCAAAAAGACCATGCCCGAATCTGCCGGAGTCCGTTCACGACTTGAACTCACCGGCAAAGTTCCGCAGGAAACTGCAGTAAAAATCGGTTTGACCGGTGTCGCAGGCAGAGCATCAGGAAGCGGACTTGACAGCCGTAAATTCATGGGAAATCCTTTCTATGAAGATGTTTTGAAAAATGCAAAATCTCCTTCTTTCAGCAACGGCGATGTTTTCTCCCGTACTTATTGTCGCTTGGAGGAGGCTCTTGCCTCGTTGAAACTTGTTTTGGAAATGCTTGAATTTCTGCCTGAAGACGCATATTGCAGCGATTCATGCGGCGATTCATTCAATGCGGATTCTCTTCTGATTTCCGTCGGCGAAGGTCCGAGAGGTGAGATGGTTCACATGGCATTAACTTCCGATAATTCGTCAATGCCCTTTGCCGCCTACAAAATCAAGGATGCTTCATTTATAAACTGGTTTGCTCTGGCATTGAGTGTCCGCAGCAATCAGATCAGCGATTTTCCGCTTTGCAACAAAAGTTTTGATCTTTCATATTCGGGGAATGATTTATGATACAGTCTTTACGCTTATTTTTCAGACAGGGCCGTCAGTATATCGGCAATCTTTTTACCGCACAGGTTGATAAAAAATACCGCGGCTTTCCGCAGTTCAAAGCTGATTTGTGTACGCATTGCGGCAAATGTATCGCAAATTGTCC
>JAZRBX010000027.1:0-6739 GCA_045635285.1 Victivallaceae bacterium | reverse complement strand
ATGTCGATGTCGCCAATTTCAACAGCCCCGGTCAGATCGTCATCAGCGGAAGCAAAGACAAAGTTGCCGCATGTGTCGATGCTCTCAAAGCTAAAGGTTTGCGTAAAGTCATCGTGCTTAATGTTGCAGGTGCTTTCCACTCCCGTTTGATGCAGGAGGCCGGCGACGGCTTGAAGGAAGTTCTTGCTGCAACTGAAATCAAAATGCCGCAAGTTCCTGTTTATCATAACTTTACCGCTGCTCCCGCTGCCGATGTCGAAACCTTGAAAGCCAATCTTGCCGCCCAGGTCGCAGGTTCTGTTCAATGGGAAGGCTGTGTGCGCGCCATGGTCGGAAACGGCGCTGATACCATGATCGAATTCGGTCCGGGAAATGTTCTGACGGGTCTGCTCCGCCGTACACTTCCGGATGTCGCATATTTTAACATCAATTCAAAAGAATCTCTCGAAAATTTCAACTCCTAACCAAAGGAAATTATCATGTGCAAAAAATTAGAAGGAAAAGTCGCTCTCGTAACCGGCGGTGCCAGAGGTATCGGTAAAGCAATCAGTGAACGCCTCGCCGCAGAGGGGGCAGCTATCGCAGTTGTCGATATTATGCTCGATGTCGCCCAGGCAACCGCAGAAGAATTCTGTGCCAAAGGTATCAATGCCAAAGCTTATGCCGCCAATGTCGCCAAAATGGAAGATGCCGAAGCTACCGTCGCCGCCGTCGTTAAAGATTTCGGCAGACTCGACATCCTCATCAACAATGCCGGTATCACCCGTGATACTCTCATGCTCCGCATGACCGAACAGGATTGGGATGCAGTTATCGCTGTCAACCTCAAAGGTACTTTCAATTTCACCAAAGCCGTTGTTCGCCCGATGATGAAACAGCGCGCAGGTAAAATCGTCAATATCGCCTCCGTCGTCGGCCGTATGGGCAATGTCGGTCAGGCAAACTATTCCGCTTCCAAAGCCGGTGTTATCGCTCTTGCCAAAACCACCGCCAAAGAATTTGCCAGCCGCAACATTCAGGTCAATGCTGTCGCTCCCGGCTACATCATTACCGATATGACCGGCAAACTTTCACAGGAAGCCACCGACATGTTCCTCAAAATTATTCCCGCAGGCCGCGGCGGTACTCCCGCTGATGTCGCAAATGTCGTCTGCTTCCTCGCATCCCCCGATGCCGATTACGTTACCGGTCAGGTAATCAATGTCGACGGCGGTATGCTGATGTAAGAAATCGGTGTTTTCAGGGGGAAAGAAAAAACTTTTTGAAAAAAGTTTCTTTCCTTTCCTCCTGCATCTCCTGCCTTTTTACAAAAACTTTTAAAAAACGGATTCAGTTTTTTGCTTTGCAAAAATTATGGATCCGTTTTTTATTTATACATCCGATTTTTTGCGGTTGCATTCTTTGCAAAGCATTTGGCAGTTTTCTGCGAGAGTTTTTCCGCCTTTGCTCCACGGAGTTATATGGTCGGCTTCCATTTCGTGTAATTCAAAATGTTTGCCGCACTTTGAGCATATTCCTTTTTGTCTTTCGTATGCGGAGCGTTTCATTCTGGGGTCAAATGCTCTTACAGACAAGTGTCTTTCCTGTCTGTCAAGGACATAATAGTATATACCTTTTTTGTTGCTTACATCATAATCCGCCATTAAGTCTGCTATTTCTTTTTCGAGTTTTACGGTATCAAAAATTTGTTTCCCGTATTGATTGTATAATTCGCCCCAACTGATGCCTTTCATTTCGGATCGGTAATTTATAAATGTGTTTTCGACCCAGTCGATTACGCTTCTGAAGTAATAAAACAATTCGTTGGCGTTCGGGTCTTTTTGGTGTTTTGCCATATAATCTTCGGGATTGCCGTTGTTTATCCATTTCAAAACTGTTTCCAGATAATCCTGTCTTATGGGAGAGCCAATCATGTAGTCGCTTGCCATTTTGCAGGCGACGCATTGAGTTTTGGAGAATTTTAATTTGGCATCGCTCAACCATGCACCTGTATAACTTGCATTTAATAATTCTTGTTTGGTTAATCTTTCGCCTGCGATATTGATTACTTCAAACCAGTCTAATTTTTCTTTTTCATTGCCGTCGCAAAAGTATATCAGCAGTTTATAATCAAGTATTTTGTCTTTTTCAGTTTGCGTCAGATTATGGAAAAATTTATTGTTGATGGAAAAATCGCTGTTTACATATTGACAAAAACTTATTGTTCGCTGCTGACCGTCGATAAGTTCAAAAGTTCCATCTGAATTTTTTGCCCAATACATGATATTCAATGGGAAATTTCTGTTGATGGTATCAATGACGGCATTTCTTTTTTTCTCATCATATACAAATTCTCTCTGATATGCAGGTCTGATGTTGAGTTTGCCGTTATAGCCGATAACACCTGCTTCGGCATTGTCGATATAATTTTCGGCAATTTCACGGATCGTTAATTCATGCGGTTCAATTTTCATTTGCAACAACTCCTTTTTTGCGGATCAGTATTCTGAAATACGGACATTTTCCATTTATTGATAAATCTCTATCATCGTCACCTTTGCGAAATTTGATAATTTCAAACTGTTCGGGATTGTATTTATCCAAAAAGGTTATCGGTACGCCCATTACGCCGTCATAATCGTATGGAATATCGGAAGTTTTATTCACATTGATAGCGTTGTAATTATCGTAAGTCGGATATTCATCGGGAGTATATTTTTTATATAACACCAATTCTTCATGCCGTTGCGGATAGTCCAAGTTGGTAAACCAGCGAACACCTACAACTCTTACATATCTGTTGCCTGTACTGTCTATGCGTAATGATCTTGAATATATTTCATAATGTTCCGGAACTCGAAATTCTCTGTCTCCGCTGTGAATACTGACTCCGAGCCATATTTTATTTTTTTTAATCAAAGGAAATATCTCTTTATAAGTGATAGCATTCTGATTGCCGATAATTATAAACTTTTTATCATATTTTACAAGCTGAGCAACATATTCACGGAAAAGCGAAAAAGGCGGATTGGTAACGACAATATCTGATTCTTTTAAGAGTTCAATGCATTCTTCGGAACGGAAATCGCCATTGCTGTCAAGCAGAGTTAAAACATTTTTTTTATTTCTTATTAAAAGTTCGACATCGGCAAGGTCGATTGCACCGTCGCCGTTTTCATCTGTTACCTCGGTTATTTCGATTTTATATGCATTTTTTTTATTAATCGTTATCGGCAGTTCATCTCCGGCAAAAGCTGATTTATCATAACAGGTGGCGATGAGTTTTTTCAATCCCAAATAGTTAAAATTCATTGCGAAATATTTGAAAAAATTGCTTTCATAAGGGTCATCACAATTACAAAAAATTGTTTTGCCTTTGAAATGTTTTTTGTAATGTTTCAACTCATTTTCAATATCAATCAGCTGTGTGTAAAATTCATCTTGTTTTGCCCGGTTTGCGTTTTGTAAATTGCTGTTGTTAGCCATCTGCGGTGTCTCCGTGGTTGCAGGAAAACACCGCAAAAAAAGAGGTGCATTCCTGATTTATACGCCCTCACACGTCCACCACAGACGTACACAACGATACAAACGCAAGAATGCACCATGCAATATGCATGGCACAAAAATTCCGTATTCGTTGTGTTTTCGGCTTTTTGCTACAAGGTGGTGGTTTGTGAGGGCAAGCCAAAATTTTATGCTATATAATTTTTAATGTAAGGTTTTTGTAAGATTGTTGTTTTTTCCTTTCTGTTGATGAAAATCAAACTTTCTGCAATATAACACCATTGAGAAAAAAATTCAAACAAAGATTGTAAAATTTTTTGCGGATAAAATAAAATCAGAAAGCATGATTTGAGGCTGAATCGTATTGATTAATGAAAAAAATGCTGTTTTTTTGATAAAAAAATTTGAAATAATCAAATTTGCGATTATATTTATACATATCGAACTACAAAACGAAAATTAACTGCAAATGCCGGATGGCAAATGCTAAAACTTAACAAAAGGGGATAAAAAATGTCCACTGTTGCAGACAAAGTCAAAAAAATCGTTGTTGATCAGCTCGGTGTTTCCGAAGATCAGGTCACTCCCGAAGCAAAATTCATCGAAGATCTCGGCGCTGACTCCTTGGATCAGGACGAACTCGTCATGGCTTTTGAAGAAGAATTCAATGCCGAAATTCCCGATGAAGATGCTGAAAAATTGACCAGCGTCGGCGATGCCATCGCATATATCGAAAGCAAAAATCTCTAATCTTTAAAGATTTTTCTTTCTGGATAAAAAACCTGCAATGCTCTGCGTTGCAGGTTTTTTTGTTTGCAGATTTGATTTTATTTTTTTACAGGTTATTGTAAAGAGAAATATAAACTGCAAAAGGAGGTATGATGAGTTTTAAAGTCAGATTTGTAAGTTCATTGGCAAAAATTTTCCCCGATAAAATGCCAACAAACAGTATAAAAAAAGGTACTGCTCTGCGTAATGAGGTCTTTGCTTTTCAGGCGGCTTATTACAGCGATATTCTCTGGGCGGATATTGAAATCAGCGTCAAATCTCCGATCGCAGATTATATAACTGTCCGTCAGGTCGAATTGGTGCCTGTGGATTATGTTCCGACTCTCGTCGACAAAGACGCTCTGCTGACTAAACCTGGTATGGCTCCCGATCTGCTCTCTCCGTTATGGGAAAACAGAGTCATGACTGCCCCCGGACAATGGGCTTCGCTGTGGATATCCGTCGCTGTGCCTGACAACGCAGAAGCAGGAATATTTCCGATAGAAATCGGATTTTCAAGGATCATTGAAAACGGCAGGCGTCAGAAACTTGCCGTCAGAAAATTTGAACTTGAAATCATGGATGCGAGCCTGGGTGAACAGACTTTGAAAGTTACTCACTGGTTTCACAGCGATTGTCTGGCAAGTCATTACAAATGTGATATTTTCAGTGAAAAATATTGGCAGTTGTGCGAAAATTTTTTCAAAAGTGCGGTTGCTCACGGTACAAATACTTTGCTGACTCCGATTTTTACGCCGCCGCTTGATACACAAATCGGCGGAGAGCGTCCGACTGTTCAGCTGGTGAAAGTTTATCGTAAAAACAATCAGTATTCTTTTGATTTCACTCTTTTCAAACGTTGGGTCGCTCTGGCACAGAAATGCGGGTTTAAAAACTTTGAAATGTCCCATTTGTTTACTCAATGGGGGGCAAGTGCTGCTCCGAAAATCATTGCGGAAACGGAAAACGGAACTGAAAAGATTTTCGGATGGGATGTGGCGGCAGATGATCCGTCATACGGAGAGTTTCTTAAAAGTTTTCTGCCTGCATTGCTCGATTTTATCAAAGAGTTGAAAATTGAAAACAATGTTTACTTCCATTGTTCCGATGAGCCGAATATGAAGCAGTACGAAAGTTACCGTTTCGCAGTTGAACTGGTGCGTAAATATCTCGGCAACAACAAGATACTGGATGCTGTTTCCGAGGCGGAATTTTTTAAAACTGGTGTGGTCGATATTCCGGTCGTCTGTGAAAAATATTTTAATGATTTTGAAAATCTTGAACTCCCTGAACGCTGGGTTTATTACTGCTGTGTACCTGCGGCGGTTTGTCCGATCAGGTTTATTCACAGTCCGTCATGCCGCAACAGGGCATTGGGATTTTTGATGTATTATCACCGTATTGACGGATTTCTGCATTGGGGATTTAATTTTTATTATTCCAGATATTCCAGATTTCCGATCGATCCTTTTGCGACAACGACTTCGCACCACGGATTCCCAGGAGGAGATGCATATCTGGTTTATCCCGGAGAAGACGGGACTCCGCTGGAATCTCTGCGTCATGAAGTTTTCCGTGAGGGATTGCAGGATATGCGGATGTGCCGACTCCTTGAAAAATATTACAGCCGCGCCGAAATAGAAGCTGTCATAAGTTCATTCGCCCGCGGCGGCAGAATCGTAAGCTTCAACAAATACCCGTCAACGGAAAAAGCAGTTTTATCTCTCCGTGATAAATTAAACTCGATGCTCCGTGAAAAACTTTAAGTTTTCTTTATTCTTTTCCGTAATGGGAACAGAGGTGTTTTTTAATCCTTATATTCTGTAAAAAAGGAGACCGCACCGGGCATGAAACCCGATGCGGTCAAAGGAAAGAAAGGAGAAAGAGAGTTTATTTTTCAGCAGGAGCTTTGGGGGCTCTGCGTTTGGGCGGATTCATGAGTCTTTCGATAAATTTGTTGATTTCAGCTTCACGATTTGCCTTCAAATTTGCGTTCTGCTGTTCGAGTCTTTCTGCGTTTTTACGCATGAATTCGGCTTTTTTTGCATTCATTTCGGCGATTTTGTCAAGTTTTTTGCCGACCAATTCAGCAAGTTTTGCCTTATTTTCGGGAGTCGGGTTTGCTTTGTACTCATCGAAAGTTTTTTTGAAAAGTTCCATTTCAGCTTTTTGTTCAGCACTGAAGCGGGGGTGAGTGTTTTTCCGGGGCGGACGCTGATTGCGGGCTTTCGGAGGACGGCATTTATTTTTTTTGCACTGCTGTTGGCACTGCATTGTTTTCGGGCAGTTTTTGGCTTCATCCGGACAGGAGCTTGCCTGTGCGAAAACATTAAATGAAGTCATCATAGCTGCAGCGGAGAGAACGAGTAATGTTTTTTTCATAATACGATTCCTTTTATGTTGTTGAATGAGTTGATTTGCAAATCTTTCTGTCATAAATCACGCTGAAACAGAAATAATATTGCATGAAATTTTAAAAAAAATTTAA
>JAZRBX010000026.1:0-4387 GCA_045635285.1 Victivallaceae bacterium | reverse complement strand
CTGTTCATTACATTCTCCGCAAATTTCATGCTTTTGTAAGTTAGCCCATAAAATTGCAAATGCAAGTTTTTTTTACACCAAACTATTGAAAAAAATTAAAAATTACAGTCCGTGCTGCCAACAAACACTTACTTCCTGCAGGAGTTTTCCGGCACGGAAAACTTATTTCAAACCGATTGCTTTCATAACCATTTGCAAATCGGTCCAGACAGTTTTTTTTGCAGACGGCTGGCGAAGCAGATAAGCGGGATTGAAAGTGGACATGACAGGAATGCCGTCGTATGAATCAAAAGTTCCGCGCAATGCAGAAATTGCCCCCTCACGATGGAGGATGTTTTTAGCAAATCCCGCACCGAAAGCAAGAATGCATTCAGGGCGGACATTTCTGACTTCGGAGAGGAAAAATTTTTCACTGCATTTGCTGACCTCATCGGCAGTAAGCTGACGGTTGCCGGGAGTACGGCATTTGACAATCGAAGTAATGTAGCACTGACGGCGTTCAAGCCCCATGGCAAGCAGCATTTTGTCGAGCAAAACGCCGACTTCACCGGAGAAAACAGTTCCCTCTTCATCATCAAGCAAAGAAGGATTTTCGATAACGATCATCAACTTTGCCTGCGGATCGCCGCTTGAAAGGGCAGGATTTTTTCTGACTTTGACGAGCGGACATTCGGCACATGAGAGGATATTTTTATTCAAAGACTCAATGTCGAAAAAACCTGATACAGCAATCTGCGGCTGCTGAATTTGCGGAGTGCTTTCGACTGGACTTTGCTGTATCGGCTGTTTATTTTTCACCGACGGCTGTTCAGTTTTTACCGCGGTCCCGGCGGGATTGAGAAAACTCTCCCATATTTCGGGATCAACGGTAAAAGTTTTTCCTTTTTTTGCCTCTTTTTGAAGCTGTGCAATAAGTTCGTCAAAAAAATCCATAAATTTAAAATCCTGATTCCGGCTTGATTTTTCCTGAAAACGGTACATATTATAATATACATTGTTTTATTGAAAATGAAAGTTTTTTTTGATTATTTATGACAAATCGTTGTTTTTGCTGTGCCAGAAAGTGCGGAGTTGACCGCAAAAATACGGCGTCGTTTTGCGCCCCGAATGATAAACTGCTTGTCAGTCGTGCCGCATTGCATTTTTGGGAAGAACCGTGTATCAGCGGTGAAAAAGGGTCGGGAACGATATTTTTCAGCGGCTGCAATCTGCGTTGTATTTACTGTCAGAATTATGAAATATCAACTTACTGCAAAGGCTTGGAAATTTCCATTGAGCGTTTGAAAGAGATTTATTTTGAACTTATTGAACAGGGGGCACACAATATAAATTTTGTTACTCCTGCCCATTTCAGCGATGCGATATTGGCAAGTCTTGACGATTTGGAACTGCCTGTCCCGATTATTTTCAATACCAACGGATACGACAGCGTTGAAAATTTGAAACGATTTGAAAACAAAGTGCAAATCTATCTCCCAGATATAAAATATGCCGATGATGAACTCGCTTTCAAATTCAGCCACGCCCCGAATTATTTTGCGGCGTCAAAAGCTGCAATAAATGAAATGTTCCGCCAGAGAGGTCCTTATGTCATAGATGAAAACGGCATGCTGAAATCAGGAGTTGTCATCCGCCATTTGATTTTGCCGGGGCACCTTGACAACAGCAAAAAAGTTATCGACTATGTCGCAGAACGATTCAAACCCGGCGAAGTCCTCTTCAGTCTGATGCGGCAATACACCCCCTGCGGCGATGTTGCAGAATATCCCGAACTTTGCCGCACTTTGAGCGATGATGAATACAATGAAGTCGAAGAATATCTTTTTGAGTCCGGTATCGAAGACGGCTTCGTGCAGGACAAGGAATCCGCTGTTCAAGACTTTATTCCTCCGTTCAACGGCGAAGGCGTCTTGAAAAAATAATCAATCCTCTTTTTTCAGCGGGCTTCGCCTAAAACATAAAAACGGAGTCTGCCGCCCGATGCCTGGACAAATTTTGCATAATATCCGTAAGGCTGCGACGGTGCCGGCAGCAAAATTCCGACCGCACGCAGCACCTCATTTGCATTTGCTCCGCCATGCGTATAGTCCTTGTTGAAAAAAGGATTCAAAAACAGACATTCATCATCTCTATACAACTCTTCACGGATCGCAAGGTACTGTTTTTTCGGCATAAAAATAAAAGTTGCAATGATCGGATTGCCAATGCGGTAATTTTTTTCCGTCATGACAGATAATTTGTAAACATGGGCGGAATATTTATACAAAAGCGGATAAATCTCCGCACCGTCAGGCAGTTTATATGTTATTTCAGACACATCCTCTCTCAAGCAGGAAACTGCATTATCCAACAGAGAAACAAAGGCAATATTCCGCAAAATCCCCTGCATCCTCTTTGCCTGATTCGACGGAGCATCTGTATAATTGACCGCAATCGGCATAGTATCCCCCGCAGGATAAACGATAAAACAATCATCTTCGATATTCTTTTCAACTTCCGTGGCAAAATACAGCCAGTCAGGGGGAGCAATGCGTTCAATTTCACTTTGCATATTCCAAAGCATACCGATCATTACGGCGAGGCTCAACAGCAGCGGCATTTGTTTTATTTCCCGTAATTTTCTGCAAATCACCTCCATTCCGTGAGCCATGCACCAAAGGACAACTGCAATCATCGGCATATAAACCCTTTCAGGACCGCACTTGGTCCCAAGCACCGACAAAAACACCAATCCTGAAAATATTACTCCGAAACGCAAATAATGGTCTTTCGGACGGATGATCAAGGCGGCAATAATAATCACAAAAGGTATTATCAGATTCAAATCTTTTATCAAATGTCCTATACTTGCAAAAAAGTGTCCGACCGAATTTATTTTAAAACCGAACTGCTGCGCGGCAGAAATATCCGACGCATTCAGCCCCAGCCACAATGCACTGACAAGTGCAAAAACACTTCCTGCGACAAAAAGCGGAACAGATTTTTTCAACTCTCTTTTGAACTTGCTCCACTTGAAAAATGAAAGCATGTAAGTCCCCGATGCCGCACATACAAAAAGCACCCCCGAATAAATCGAAAAAACCGCTCCAAATGCAAAAAATAAAATCAAAAATGCCTTTTTCCATTCCGCTTTTCTCGCATAAGAGAACATGGCAAGCGTCATTGCAAAAACAAAAAATGCCTGCATGCTGTAACCCCTTGCCGTATTGGAATAATGCACCAAATACGGCGACAAAGATAACAACGCAATCAAACATATTTGCACATATTTTGAACGGAAAAATTTACCACTCCCCCACATCCCGACAAGGATGATCCCCATACCAAAAACCAGAGCCGTCATGCGGTAGATCCATGTCCTTTCGCCGAAAATACTGCACACAATTTTACTGCACAAAGTATGCAGGGGGTGATTATTCGGGGTTTCAAGTCCGGTAAAAATTTCAACAAAAGATTTATTGAAAAAATTGCCTTTGGTCCATATTTCATCATATTCAAGAGAGCGGGTATCCAAATCGAACGCCCTTAACAGCACTCCCGCCGCAAAAATCACCGCACTAATGCAAATAAACACTCTTTTATTCATTGCAACACCTGATATAAACATCTTCTGCTTTTAAAAAATGCTCAAAATCCGTCAATGAAATTGTATTTTCTGTTTTCGGGGCACACCGTTCAACTGATGTATCCCGAAAAATATCAAATACTGCAACTTTTGGAAAAACCGATGCGATATTAGTCAAACCTGAATCGTTGCCGACAAAAATATTTGCACAACTTATCACGCCTATTGTATCGGCAAGGCTTTCAGTTTTAAGTATTTCAGCTCCCTTCGGACAACATTTGCCCAATCTGTCGTACTCATTAGGTGAACCTGCAAAGCGGACACAATATCCGTCTTTGATAAACAGTTGTGCAAGTTCTCTGAACTTTTCATCGCCCCACTCTTTCTCTTTCCAGCCTGCACACGGAGCCAGCAGAACGAGTTTTGAATCAGGAAGCTGATATTTACAACGATAAAAATCAGAAGATTTTTCGGTAATCGGCTGTTCAACGACGATTTTTTCATACTCTTCTGACGGCAAATCAAAATTATAAATCACACTCAAAGATGCACGCAAGCCGAGATATTTTTTGTCATGCAGTTCATCCGGAGTTCTGACATCATACAGAAAACCGAATTCATCACCGTTGAATCCTGAAGTAAATTTTGCCCGACACCAATGAGCGAACAAAGCGGAATAACGGTTGCCGCCCAAATCAACAACGACATCATATTTTTTCCGGTATTTTTTTGCCGCCTGATAAATAGCAGAAAGCGAAACTTTTTCCCGTTTACGGTCACTTACCAGCGACGGTTCAATAAAAATATGCTCTATATCAATTA
>JAZRBX010000025.1:0-5204 GCA_045635285.1 Victivallaceae bacterium | reverse complement strand
TTTTAATTAAAAAATTTTGAAATTACCTCTATGATGTAAAAATTTTCTTTGCGTAATATATTCTTTTTTTGCTGATAATGCAAATTATTTTGATAAAATTTTTTTGAAAATAATAAAGGTTGAAAAACTGTTTGCATGACTTGAAAAATCAGTAAAAGAGTGTATATTAACAATTCATTATTTTCTTATAATACAGATAATTGATAAGGGTACAATATATGATAAGTGCGGCAAATGTTACAATGCGTTTCGGGCAGAAAACGCTTTTTGAAAACGTTTCAGTAAAATTCAATGAGGGCTGTCGTTACGGCTTAATCGGTGCAAACGGCGCTGGCAAATCAACTTTTATGAAAATCCTTACCGGTGAACTTGCTCCTACTTTCGGTGAAATCGCCGTCGATCAGGATAAGCAGATCGGTTATTTGAAGCAGGACCATTATGAATTTGATGAATTTCCGATCATTGATGTAGTCTGCATGGGCAACGAAAAACTCTGGAGTCTGCACAAGGAGCGTGAATATCTTTATTCCAAAGCAGATCTCACCCCTGAAGAAGATGACAGAGCCAATGATATTGAAGAACTTTTCGGCGATGCCGGCGGCTACACCATGGAAGCTGATGCCGCCAAACTGCTTGTCGGTCTGGGGATTCCCGAAGATAAACATTTTGAACCTCTCTCATCACTTACCGGCGGTTTCAAACTTCGTGTGCTGCTTGCACAGGTTTTGTTTTTCAATCCTGATATTCTTCTGCTTGACGAGCCTACCAACCATCTGGATATTGCCAGTATCGACTGGCTCTGCGGATTTTTGTGCAATCACAAAGGCACATTGATCGTGATTTCCCACAACCGTTATTTTTTGAATCAGGTCTGCACTCACATCGCCGACCTTGACTATCAGGAAATCCGTCAGTTTACGGGCAATTATGATGAATTTATGACCGCCAATGCCATCGCTCTTGAAAACATCCGCCGTGAAAATCAGAAAAAAGAAGAACGCATTGCCGATTTGAAAGAATTTATCAACCGCTTCGGTGCAAATGCTTCCAAAGCAAGACAGGCTACCAGCCGTCAGAAAGAATTGGACAAAATCCAGCTGCAGGAAATCAAACCGAGTTCCCGCGTGTCGCCTTATATCCGTTTTTCAAGCCCTCTGCGTCTGGGAACCAAAGTGATTGAAGGCGAGGGGATCGCCAAAGAATATGATACCAAACTTTTCAGTAATTTCAACTTCCTTGCCGGAGCAGAGGAGAGAATTGCCATCATCGGTACAAACGGAGTCGGCAAAACAACTCTGCTTAAAATCCTGACCGGAATGCTTGAACCCAATGAAGGCAAAGTTACTCTCGGCGAAACCGTCAAAATCAGTTATTTCCCGCAGGATGCCGCCGAAATCCTGAATATGGATGACCGTGCCATTGACTGGCTTGCGCATTTCAGTCCGGAGGAGGGGATGAGCGAAACTGAACTCCGTTCATTCATGGGCAAAATGCTTTTTTCAGGAGATTCGGTTTATAAACCTGTCAAAGTTCTCTCCGGCGGAGAAAAGGCTCGCTTGATCATTGCCAAAATGATGCTCGAAAGCGGCAATGTCCTCGTGCTTGATGAACCGACCAACCACCTCGATCTGGAATCAATTGAGGCGTTGAACTACGCTCTGACTCTCTACAAAAATACTATAATTTTCGTCAGCCATGACCGTGAATTCATCAGCAGTCTTGCCACCCGCATTATTGAAATCGACAATGGCAAAATCACCGATTTCCCCGGCACATTGGCAGAATTTGAGGATATGAAAAAAACAAGGAACAAAAAACGATAAGAAAAAATTATCTTTTTTGATTTGAATTGTCTTTTTTTTATGTTATATTACACATAAAGATTTTAACTTGAACACAAAAAGAAAGGTGTGTAAATGTCTTGTAATCAATGTAATGAAAATGAAGTTGCCAAAAAGAAAATTGGTGCAGCTTTTATCGGAACGATTCTTTATTCCGCTGTGATGATCATAGTTCTGGCTATTATCGGTTATGAGGTGTTCAATGTTTTCAGAGTCAAATCTTATCTGAAAAAAGCAGAAGCAGGCAATGCGGAAGCAATGTATCAGGTCGGTGAATATTACGCACAGGGCAAGGGCGTCGCAAGAAAAATGGATGAGGCCCACTTCTGGTTCAAAAAAGCCGCTGATGCCGGTTTCGTCCCCCCCGCTGAAAATAACAGAAAATACCAGGCAAAAGCTGAAAAAAATCATATTGACATGATGTTTATTTACGGCCTTTTCGTCCGCTACGGCTGGGGCGTTGAAAAAGATGAAGCCGCCGCCGCCGAGTGGTTCAAAAAATCCGCCGACAAAGACAACGGCAATCCCATCGCCCAATTGGAATATGCCAAATGCTGCATGTCCGGCATCGGCCGTGAGGTTGATATGCAGCTTGCTGAAACTTATTTCAAAAAATCCGCCGATCAGGGCAATGAAGAAGCAGAAAAAATTTATAATTCTCTCAAAGATAATTCTGAAAAAAAAAGTTTTGATACCGAAGCGAATGAACAGAATTAATAATAACTGTTATTCTTTTGAACTGAAAGATATTAAAAAAGATGCCCAGGCTTTGAATGTTTCTGTCAGCGTTTCTGTCGATGAGCCTGCTCCCGCACAGGAAATTGTCTGGGTTTGTGAAATTTCACAGGACGGCAAAAAACTTTATTCCGCTCCCGTCCGTGCTTTCGCCGCCGGCAAAGAAATCAAAATGCTCCTTGAACCTTTCGGCAAAATCGACCCCGCAAAAAATGTCGATTTGAAGATCATTTACAAAACTGATGATCCCGCCTGTTCATTCAAAGGAAAATGTAAGCTCGATAAAGTTACAGTCGATTTTGTCCGTTGCAATGCTCAGGCTTATACCGTCGAAAATTCCCCCGGTTACAACTCTTGGCCCATGACTCAAATGCTCGGCGATAAAATCGTTTGCACTTACAGCCGCGGCAGTAAACACCATATCGGCGAATTTCATCGCGGCGTTTTCGCCCGTGTCAGTACCGACGGCGGCAAAACATGGGAAGATGAAACTTGCGTAGTCAACAGCCCCGATCGCGGCGAAGTTCCCATCGGCAAAGGTCTTGATGAAGACGGCAATATGCTTTTGTGGGTGCGTGATGTCGCTTCCGGCACTCCCATGCGCCACAGTTTGTATCGTACCGGAGACGGCAAAACTTTTGAATGTATCTCCAAACCTCAACTCCCGGATGATGTTGTGCAGATGACCGATATTCTGCATATTCCCGGAGTCGGTATGATGTCGCTCTTTTTCGGCGGCAGTTACGATGAAAAAGCAACCCGGAATTACTGGGGCGAAATGGTCAGCAAAGATAACGGCAAAACTTGGCAGTACACCATCATTGAAAAAAATCTGACCAAAGCCGATTGGCCCACTGAACATTCCGCTGTTTACCTCGGTAATGGTAAAATTTTCGCCATTGCCCGTACCGAAAATGAATCATTTGACACCAACAGAGCACAGTTTCAGATAATTTCTTACGACAATGGTGAAACCTGGAGCCGTGCCCGTACCAACATTACAGATGTTCGCATTTCAACTCCCTCTCTGGTTTATGACAAAGAAAACAATCTGCTTTACAACTATTATTATCAGCGCGGCAGAGGCATTCTCCATTGCCGTATTGCAGATATGGATTATATCTGGGATAAACCTCTGGCATGGAGTGCTCCCGAAACTGTTTTCATCGGCAGTGATGATTATATTGAAGCCGGTAATGTAAATGTTACATTTGCAGGAAAAACTCATTATGTTTCATTTTATTCCGGCACTATGCCCAATGTCGCTGTCAAACTCGGCGTCGTAAAGCGTAACAAATAATAAATTTCCCTGATAAAAAATCAGAGGCTGCTGCAAAACCTTAAAAAGGTAAGCAGCAGCCTTTTTTTTTCGGGGCGTTCCTCCCGTCTTTTTACGCTGTCCGTATTACATCAGACAGTTTGATGATGACAGGCATTGAAACATCTATAAAAACCTTTATTCATAAAGGTTTTTGCCCGCAAAACATTTTTTTTACAGTTTTTACTTGAGGACAGTTCCTGCTTGATAGGCGTGGGTGTATCGGGTGCGGAATTCGGGATCATTTTTTTCCAGATTGAGAGAGCGCAGAAATTCATCGGCTGATTTCATCCAGTTTCTGATATCCAATGTATCATTGCCGAGCAGCATACCGTGATCGCCCCAATAATAGAGGGCAAGTTCGCAGGGGCGTTTGTTTTTCGCCATGGCGTCAGCAAATTCTGTGCTGTTGCGGTAGGGGACCCATTGGTCGCAAATGGTATGGATAAGGAAAGTTGGCGGAGTGTTTTCATTAACGTAGCGGGGAAGTGAATATTTGTATGCATCCTGCATGTTTTCTCTGCCGACCAGATTTTCCATAGAGCCGATGTGGCTCCATTCCTCAAATGCGAGTACTCCGTAAATCAGGATCATTGCATTGGGAATGTGAGAGAAATTATCACATTCATCGCCGTCGGATGCATCAAGGTCATTGCAGATGACGCCCAGACTGCCTGCCAGATGGCCGCCTGCTGAAAAACCGCAGGAGATGATATGATCGGGATCAATATTGAATTTTTCTGCATTGGCACGGATCATTTTCATCGCGCGCATGGCATCGAGCTGGGGAGCAGGGTAACGGTCGGGAGCGGTACGGTAATCAAGGACGAAAACATTGTAACCCATTTCATTGAAGCGTTTGGCAGTCGGAGTTCCTTCAGTGCTTTCGCAAACAATGCCGTAACCGCCTCCGGGGATAAGAAGGATGGCGGGGCGTTTTTCACTTCCGTCAAGCAGAAAAGGTACGATAGACGGACGGTCGGTGCGGGTTTTTATTGATTTATCTTTCCATAGATAAATTTTTTCCATTTTTATTCCTTTCAATTTAAAAAAGATTTTATCTTTTCGAGATTTTTTAAAGCGTATTCCCGTCCGATGTCATAAGTTTGTTGTAAAATTTCAGGATTGCGGCAGATTCGTTTGACGGGGAGTGTTTTTTCGGGACGGAGGAGGAGTATTTTTCCTGTTTCTGCTTGTTGTTCGATATATTTTATCTGTTCGTTATACATTTTGTGGCGGTTGGCCATAACTTCGAGCAGTTTGGGATATTTCCGGTAAATAAAACGCATAAGAAGCATCAGTTTCGGTGG
>JAZRBX010000024.1:0-4153 GCA_045635285.1 Victivallaceae bacterium | reverse complement strand
AATGATCGTCAGAGTACGCAGTCCCAGAAAGTCCATTTTCAAAAGGCCGAGTTCTTCGCAGGGGACGGAGGTAAATTGAGTGATGATTTCACCTTTGGCACCTCTGCCGAGCGGTACGAGGTTGTCAAGTTCCTGATCGCCGATGATGACGCCTGCGGCATGGATGCCGAGCTGTCTGTTCAAACCCTCAATAACCATGGCGGAGTCGATGGCTTTTTTGACCCAATCTTCTGTTTCGTAAAGTTTTTTCAGATCGGGGGACATATCTAGAGCTTTCTGCAGAGTCATTTTCGGCTCTTCGGGGATAAGTTTTGAGAGGCGGTCGCCGTGTTCAAAGTCGAATCCCATGACGCGAACGACGTCTTTGATGACCGCTTTGGCTTTGAGTGCGCCGTATGTGCAGATCTGGGCGACGGAATTTTCTCCGTATTTATGACGCACATAGTCAATGACTTCTGTGCGGCGGTTTTCGCAGAAGTCAATATCAAAGTCGGGCGGGCTGACACGTTCAGGATTGAGGAAGCGTTCAAAAAGAAGATTGTACCGCAGCGGGTCGATGTCTGTGATTTCGGTCAGAAATGCGACCAGACTTCCTGCTCCTGAACCGCGGCCGGGACCGACGGGAATATCCTGACTTTTGGCATGGCGGATAAAGTCGCTCACCACCAGAAAGTAGGAACAGTAATGAGTCCTGTCGATAATACTTAATTCATAATCCATGCGTTCGATGAGTTCTTTCTGAAAATCGGTGAGGTTTTCAGAATCGGGGTCGAAACCGTAACGCTTCGGAATATTTTTGATACAGATGTCCCGCAGGAAATCTTTGCCCGGTACAGTGCCGTCGGGAAGTTTGTACTGGGGGTAATGATTGACTTCCGGCACATATTTGAAATCGAAGCCGCACTGTTCGGCAATAGCGAGAGTGTTGCTCAAAGAATCTGGTACTTCTTTGAAAAGCTCATACATTTCATCGGGACTTTTGAAATAAAATTCCGGAGTCGGGAATGAAAAATGTTTCGGATCATCAAGTTTTGTCTGGGTTTGGATACAGAGCATGATCTCGTGGGCGGGGACGTGTTCTTTTTTGAGATAATGCACGTCGTTGGTGGCAACGAGCGGCAGGTCGAATTTTTTGGAACATTCAATGAGAAGTTTATTGGCAATAGCCTCTTCTTTCATGCCGTGATCCATAAGTTCGAGATAAAAATTGCCTTTGCCCATGATTTCAGCGTATTCGCAGATGGCTTTTTCAGCCCCTTTGAAGTCGCTGTTGATGAGTTTGTTGGGGATCTCTCCGCCGATACAGGCGGAGAGTGCGATCAACCCGTCATGGTATTGTGCAAGCAGTTCCTTGTCTATTCTCGGTTTGTAATACCAGCCGTTGCGGTAGGCTTCGGAGATAAGTTTGCACAAACTGAGATAACCTGTTTCATCTTTGGCGAGAAGTACCAGATGGTAACCTCTCATGTGTTCAATCATGGCGTTGCGGTCGAAACGGTTGGTCGGAGAGATGTATGCTTCGCACCCGATGATCGGCTTGATGCCTTCTTTTTTGCAGGATTTATAAAAGTCCTGCGCCCCGCCGACAAAACCGTGGTCGGTGATGGCGATTGCGGGCATGTTGTATTCTTTGGCAAGTTTAGCCAGATCGGGACAGCGGCATGCTCCGTCGAGCAGACTGTAATGACTGTGAACGTGAAGATGAACAAATTCTGCCATGAAGGACCTGCTTACTTTCAGCGGTTGACCTGATAGCCGCTTTTCCAGAGGAACTCTTTGAGTTCGGGGATATCGATCAGATGGAAGTGGAAAACGCTGGCGGCAAGCAGAATGGTTGCACCTGCATCAGCAGCAGCGAGGAAATCTTCGAGTTTGCCTGCACCGCCGGAGGCGACGATTTTTGCTTTGCATTTTTGGTGCATGAGTTTGATGATGGGCAGATCGTAACCGGTTTTTGCACCGTCGCCGGCTTTGGAGGTCGGGAGGATGACGGGGATTCCGAGGCTGTCGACTTTGATTGCCCATTCGAGAGCGTCATAACCGGTTGCGGTTCTGCCGCCGTCGATATAAACTTCATATCCGGAGGGGAGGTCTTCATTTTTGTCAACGTCGATGGCGACGGTGATTTTGTCGGCTCCGAATTCTTTGATAAGGTCTTTCAAAAGTTGCGGATCACGGAAACCGGCACTTGCGACGGAAATTTTATCAGCGCCTGCTTCGAGGACGGCGCGGGCGCTTTCAACGGAGTTGATACCGCCGCCGATGGTGAGCGGGACTGTGCAGACTTCTGCGACTTTGCGGACAACTTCGAGCAAAGTCCCGCGGTTTTCGACGGTGGCACAAATGTCGAGCATGGCGAGTTCATCTGCGCCGGCTTTGCAGTAGGCTTTGGCACATTCCACAGGGTCTCCGGCATCGTTTATGTCGACGAAGTGAACTCCTTTGACTACCCGGCCGTTCTGCATGTCCAGACACGGCATGATTAAAACTTCGGTGTTCATAGAAAATCTCCTTATGTTATTTTTTATCTGTATTTAATATAGTTGTTTTTTTGCTTTTTTTCAAGAAAGAAACATAAAATATAATAAAAAATTATTATTGGAAAAACAAAATTGCAGCTTATCTGATTTAAGAAATATTTTTTACGGAGATCATTTCTTTTTCAGCTTGCGGATTTGGTCACGGAGGTCTGCTGCAAGTTCAAATTCGAGTGCTTCGGCGGCCTGAAGCATTTCTGTTTCCAACTGGCGTATGAATTCTTCCATTTCCTGCGGCGGGATGTCAAGCATTTTGGCAATATCTTCGTCGGGGAGAGGTGAATCGAAAACAGTTGTTTTGTTTTTCTGATTTTTCTTTTCGAGCGGAGATTTGGCGGCGGTGGTAAGTTGTACGACTTCGCTGATGCTGACACGATCGCTTTTGACGATAGTTTTCGGAATGATGTTGTGTTTTTTGTTGTATTCAATCTGGATGGCACGGTGTTTGGCGGTGGTATCTATGAGTTCCTGCATGCTGTCGGTGATGCGGTCGCCGAAAAGTACTACTCTGCCGTTGGCATTTCTTGCGGCTCTGCCTGCGACTTGGAGCAAAGAGCGTGCGGAGCGGAGAAAGCCTTCTTTATCTGCATCGAGAATAAGCACTTGAGCGACTTCGGGGAGGTCAATACCTTCACGCAGCAAATTGATACCGATGACGCAGTCAAATTCGCCTTTTTTCAATTTTGAAAGAACCTGTACCCGTTCAAGTGCATCGAATCCGGAGTGGAGATAACTGACTTTGAGATTGAGTTCAGCGAGGTAATCGCTGAGTCGTTCAGCTCCTTTTTTGGTCAAAGTCGTTACGATGGTGCGTTCGCCTTTTTCTGCTGCCTGACGGATCAATTCGATGGCTTCGTCGATTTGATTGGCGAGAGGCCGGACGGTAACTTCGGGGTCGAGCAGACCTGTCGGGCGGATGATTTGAGGGATGATTTCGGCGGAGTTTTCTTTTTCGTAATCGCCGGGTGTTGCGGAAACGAAAATCACATTGCTGAATGCTTTTTCGATTTCGTCGAATTTCATCGGGCGGTTTTCCAGAGCGGACGGCAGACGGAAGCCGTGGTCGATGAGGGTTGATTTGCGGTTGCGGTCGGCTTTGAACATGGCATTGAGCTGCGGCAGAGTAACATGAGATTCATCGATGATGGTGAGGAACCCTTCGGGAAAAAAGTCAAAAAGCGTGTACGGGCGGGTGCCGGGCTGACGGTTGGCAAGGTGCATGGAATAATTTTCAATGCCGCTGCAGTAGCCGATTTCTTTCATCATTTCCAAATCATACCGCACTCTCTGTGAAAGCCGCTGTGCTTCGACAAGTTTGCCGTTTTTTTCAAAAAATTCAACTCTTTCACGCATTTCCTGCATGATTTTGGAAGCGGCTTCATCAATTCTCTCCTGCGGCAGAACGAAGTGTTTGCAGGGAAAGAGAGTTACTTGTTGTGCATGATTTTTCAGTTTGCCGGAAACTGCGTTGAACCGGTCGATGGATTCAACTTCATTGCCCCAGAACGATATGCGGACAAACTCTTCTCTCTGCGGTTCAAAAACATCAATGGAATCGCCCCTGACCCGGAATTCACCGAGCGAGGGAGAGGTATCATTGCGGTTGTATTGAATGT
>JAZRBX010000023.1:0-2438 GCA_045635285.1 Victivallaceae bacterium | reverse complement strand
CAAAGAAAATCTTTTGCCACGGTTGCCACGAGGGGGAGATTGTTGTTCGGTACCCCCTCTATCCCTCCTCTTTAAATTTTTTGTTCTGTATTGAATATTAATTGATAATAAAAAAAATGAGGGGTTTGGGGTATAGTGTTTTGCGGAAGCAAAACACGGCAATACCCCAATGTGGCGCAGTCCGGCGGATGCAATCAATCCCCTGAAAAAATAAAAGGGACAGAGTGTATTTGTGAAGTTTTTTTGTTATTGGTGCAGAGATTTATTTGGGAGAATTTTTTGACAGTTCTTTTTGTTTTTTGAATGCACCGGGGCGGCAGTTGAAGACTTTATTGAAAGCATGGGATAGAGAACTTGCGTCAAAGAAACCCCAGCGTTCAGCTAGTTCGTTGAGAGAATAGTTGCTGTAAAGGAGTTCTTCTGCGACTTTGGAGAGTCTGGCGTGCAGGGCGAACTGTCCGTAACTTATGCCGATACTGTGTTTAAAAAGTGCTGAAAAGCGGCTGACGCTCAAATTGCAGATCGAAGCGGCTTCTTCCAGGGAAGGGGCTTTGCCTTGTGTTTTCCGTACCAGATCGACAGCATTTTTGACACGTTTGAAATCCTGCTGGTTGTAGGTAAGTTCCTGTCGTTCCTCCGGCATCATGTCAATAATATGAAGCAGAAGCTGATGTATCAGCAGCCATGCGTGATAGTGGTAATTTTTGGGTTTTTTGCAGTAATAATGAAATATTTTTTTGCCGCTTTCAAGGAAAAATTGGCGGTCGCTGTCAGCCGTCGGCGAAACACGGTATGCTGCGGCGGTTGCAAAAGGCAGCATGAAGTCGCAGTTGCTGAATGGCGCACATTGTCCGAGAGTATCAATATTCAGATTTATCGACATCAGAAAAGTTTTGGGGGCACTCAAACGGTATGCGTGCGGCTCCCAGCAGGTCGTGAAAAATATATCACCGGCACTGTAAGTTTTTCTGCAATCGTCAAAAATCATCTCCACTTCACCGAAAAGGACAATGGAGATTTGAAGCGCATAGTGAATATCCGCCTGAAAATATTTCATCGGATTACGCTTGTATTCCCAGACAACATCGAACGGCAGAAAAGCCGTTAATTCCGGATGCTGCTGGGTTTCCAATTCAAAACTTTTAAAACTTTTTAACATAATGTCAAAATATATTACAAATCGGTGCAAATGCAAATTTTTTTATCACAAAAGCAGATAATTTCAGAAAAAAATCAGAAAAAAATTATTTTTCGCCATTCCCGAACTTGACAAATCAAAAAAAAGCTATATAGTAAGTCCATATCAAGCCGAAGTGGTGAAATGGCAGACACGCTAGACTCAAAATCTGGTGCCCTCGCGGGCGTGTGGGTTCAAGTCCCACCTTCGGTACCATAAAAAATTTAAAAGACTGTTGCAAAATCTGAAAAAGGTGAGCAGCAGTCTTTTTTTATTGTTCTGTTTCTGCAATGGAAACAGAGTGTTTTTTATTGCTTCTTTATGCGGTGTGTCATACGGTCGCTGTGTCATCGTGTCGCATTATGTCTGTGTCATTTTGTCGCACTTGTGCGTTATTTTCTGTAAAAAACGGGTGATTATTGCTTTTTTTCAGTTCAAAATGCCTTTTTTGAAAAAGTTGGCACGCTATTTGCTTTATTGAAAGTGTCATTGTGATTTTTTAAAAAAGTTTAACATAAATCGGACACTCCTCAAAAAAGTGTTCAACCAAAGAAAGGAAACTCTATCATGGGTAAAATTTTAGGAATTGACTTGGGGACCACCAACAGCTGTATGGCAGGCATGGATCACGGCGAAGCCAAAGTGATCCCCAACGCAGAAGGCAACCGTACCACTCCCTCTATTGTCGCTTTTACCAAAACAGGCGAACGCCTTGTCGGTCAGACCGCTAAACGTCAGGCCGTTACCAACCCCAAAAATACCATCTTCTCCGTCAAGCGTTTCATGGGCAGAAAATTCTCCGAAGCCGCTTCCGATCGTGAAAAAGTTCCCTACGAACTCGTAGAAGCCCCCAACGGCGACGTCGCTATCAAAGTCGGCGACAAGAGCTATTCTCCCCCCGAAATCTCCGCTATGATCCTTCAGAAACTCAAAACTGACGCAGAAGCATACCTCGGCGAACCTGTTACTCAGGCAGTCATCACCGTCCCCGCTTACTTCAACGACAGTCAGCGTCAGGCAACCAAAGACGCCGGCAAAATCGCAGGTCTTGAAGTCCTCCGTATTATCAATGAACCCACCGCCGCAGCTCTCGCTTACGGCTTGGATAAACAGACTGATGAAACCGTTGCAGTTTACGACTTGGGCGGTGGTACTTTCGATATCTCCATCCTCGAAATCGGCGATGGCGTTTTTGAAGTAAAAGCCACCAACGGCGATACTCACCTCGGCGGCGATGACTTCGACCAGGCTATCATTGATT
>JAZRBX010000022.1:0-4557 GCA_045635285.1 Victivallaceae bacterium | reverse complement strand
GGGCATGGACGTCCTCAGCCGTATAAATCCGAACCAGCTCGCCATGGTGCAGCTTTGCAGTTCTGCAATGCAGTTCGGTCATAAACAGATCTTGACGGAAAGTTTTGCTCTTACAGGATGGAATTTCAGTTTTCACGATATGGGATGGATGTACCAGCAGCAGCTGGCTCACGGAGTAAATCTGCTGTGTCAGCATCTTGAAGGTTATTCACTGCGCGGCAAACGCAAACGCGACTATCCGTCATCAAGTTTCATTCATCAGCCGTGGTGGGACGATTACAAACGCATAAATGATTATTTTTCCAGAGCAGGCATGCTTTTGGCAGAGGGCAGAATTGAGGTTGAAACTTTGGTAGTTCACTCTGTTTCTTCGTCCTGGCAGCATTGTAACGACACTGCCGATGGTAATAATATAATGAGAGAATACACCAACGCATTGACTGCGCTGACTCTGGCATTGGACAGCCGTCAGATTGAGCATCATTATACAGATGATTTGATTTTTGAAGAAAACGGTTCATTGGAAAACGGCAAAATCCGTATCGGCAAATGTCTTTACAGTACGGTCATCATTCCGCAGATAGCAGAATTTGCTCCGAAAATTGCTGATGTTTTGCAGAAATTCAGTGAAAACGGCGGCAAAATTCTGGTTGTTAAGAATGCCCTTGAACCTGATAAATTGACTGTCGGAGGGAAAAAGGCAGGCGATGAGTTTACTGCATGGTTCAAATCTTTGAAAGTCTATAACTCCGAAAGCGAAGCGGCTGAAGCTGTTGCTGCTGATATGCCGAACAGAGTCAAAGTTGCTGAAAACGGCAGTTTTGTTACAGAAATCGACAGCACATGGCGTGATATTGATAATCTGTCTGACGGACGCAGCGGAAGATTTTACCTCTTTGCCAACAAACGTTACACCGAAGAGAGCAAAGTGGAAATTTCTCTCCCTGCTACCGGCAAATATATTGAAATTATTGATAATGATAGCGGGGAATTCCGCATTTTCGATAATGCCGTATTGAAAGACGGCAGATTTGAATTTGCTTATCCGTTTGCTCCCGGTGAGGGAATTATGCTTTTTGTTTCTGATAAGTGTGATGTAAACGATAAACATTTCTGCAAAAAAGACGTTTATGCAATGTCATGTGTGCAGGAAATTGATGATACTTTTGAGGTCGTTTCAACAAGTGAGGGCAATATTCTGACACTTGACCGCTGTTCATACCGTGTTGACAACGGAGAGTGGATCGATGATGATGTTTGTGTCATTCATCACCGTCTGCTGCGTATGAGAAAGAATTGCGAACTTGAAATGGCATTCAAATTTGATATTGAGAAAGATTTTGATCTTTCAACCCCCATGACATTGGCTGTTGAAATGCCGCAGGATTGCGAATTTTCGTTGAACGGCATGAAGTTTGCCAATACTGATCAGGGGATGCTTTTCGATCAGGCGTTCCGGAAAATCAATTTGCCTGCAAATTTGAAGTACGGTGAAAATATTCTGTTGATAAAAATGCATTATATGCAGCATGAAGATATTTATACTTCTCTGGAAAAAGCCCGTTATTTTGAAAGTGAATTTAACAAAATAAATTATGATTCCGAGGTTGAAAATATTTATCTTGCCGGTAACTTCCGCGTGAACCACAGCGGTTCCGCAGAAAATCTTGACCGCAATGCCAAACGACTTGACGGCAGATTTACAATCGGTGCCCCGCTGAATGGATCATTGATCAAAGTTTCAGATATTGTGCTTGATGGGATGCCGTTCTTTGCCGGCAAAACTGTGCTTCGCAAGAAAATCAACCTCAATGCACAGCAAATTGAAAATATTTCTTATTTGCGTTTCAAGGCTGTCGGCGCAAATTCATACAGATTTTTCATTAATGGAAAAGAGGCGGCGTTTCTCTACAGCGGACAGTTCGCTGTGCCGCTCAAAGGTCTGTTGAATTGCGGCGAAAATATTATTGAAGTGGAAATTACCGTATCTTTGCGTAATATGCTCGGACCGTGGCATTTGCAGGAGGGTGAATCTTATGTTGTTCACACTCAGTCATGGAATAAAGAGCCTGATGCCATTGACCATAGGTTCCCCGCATACAATGAAAATTATTGCTTCGTCAGTATAGGCATGGATAAAATAGAATTAGTATAAACAGAAAGGAAAAATTATGCAAATAAAAAAACTATTGATAGCATTTTTATTTGTTTCCGCAGGAGTTCTTACAGGCAAAGATGTATTCGGAACAAAAATTTTTGACGGCGGCAGAGTCGAGCCTGTTTCATTGAATATGATCGGTTCCACCAATGAACACATGAATTTCTGTTTTGCAACCAATTTTCCCGACGGAACGATTTATATCAATCACTCCGAAGGTATCCATACCGTCAGCGAATATCAGGTGCGTCGTTTTTCCCCGGATAACGGCAAAACATGGCAGGTCAATACCACCAAATTCGGCGGATTTAACGCCTTTTTGACCAAAGATGGAAAGAAACGCCAGATCGGCGGCTGGGATCGCAGTATGAAAGATGTCCACATGGCAACAATTCATACTTTGAATGATGACGGTGTGACTCTGACTACTGTCAAAACACCTGTTAAGTTTCCCTATAAACATACTTTCCACATGCACCGTGAAGTTCTCCGTTTGAAAAACGGCAGACTGCTCATGAATTGCTACGGATTCAAAGAAGGCCAGTCTAAACGCCAGTCAATGGTGCTTGAATCCAAAGATGAAGGTATGAATTGGGAATTTCTCTCCGTCATTATGGACGACCCCAAGGGCGAAACTCAAGAGGGCGCCGGTGAAACTTGTATGGTCGAACTGAAAAACGGCGATATCCTTGCCTATGTCCGTACAGGCGGAGCTTCTCCGCTCTACCAGATGCGAAGCACCGACGGCGGCAGAACATGGGGCGAAAAAACAATGGTTGACAAAATCGGCGTCGCCCCTGCTGCCCGTTTGCTTGCTGACGGAACTTTGGTTATGGTTACAGGCAGACCTGATGTTTATCTTTATATCGACTTTACAGGTACAGGCAGAAATTATCAGAGATATACGGTTTGGAGAGGTTCATCAAGCTCTTATGCCAGCGTCCTTGAAATTGAGCCGAACAAAGTTATGGTCATCTATGATGAAAGCGATTTCGGTGCATGGAGAAACGGTTCCAAATTCAGCCGCATGATGGCTGCAACTTACAGAATTGTCAAAGATGACTCACTCATCGCCAAAAAAAGTACTCACAAAGAGGCGGCAAACTGTCAGGTTTTTTACTCTCCTGAAAATAAACAAACCCCGTTTTACAACCGCATGTTTACCGGTGCAAATATTCTTACCAAAGATAAAGGTATGCCTAATGGTACATGGTGGGAAATTCAGGAGATTGCCGAGCGTCCGCATCCGGTCTTGCATTTGGTTTTCAAAGGGGAAAAAGATCCGCTTAAATTTTCACATTTTTATACCACAAATTTTGAAAGATGTTCAGAATTTGATATTCGCTGGGAACTCCGTATCGGTGATCAGGGAATCAAAACTCCCCAGTTCCGCGTCGTTGCCAAAATGGAAAAAAATACCTGTTCGACTTATGTTGCTTGTGCCAAAGACGGTATCCATGTCTCTGATAACGGCAAAAATGTAGTTATTCCGTTTGATGCAAGTACCAAATTCAACTCTTATGTTCTCAAAACCAATGCTGACAGCAAAACTTTCCAATTGTTTGTCAACGGCAGTGATAAACCGATTTACAGCGGCAAAATGACTCATGCCAATAAGGCAAACAATTATATCCAGTTCGGCGACGGGTCAAATTCCGTTTACGGAGAAGTTGATCTTTCTTATTTCGGATATACCGCAAAATAATAAACAACAGTTAAATTATGAGCCGATATTGCTATATCGGCTTTTTTTAAGATATGATACTCGGTAGAAAGCTTAACAAAGCAGAAGAAAAAAGTTCATGCAGAAATTATCTCCGTTATTGTATGATAAACGGAGCGTCTTATATGTGTCTCGGAGAAACGGTGCTGATTCTTTTTGCTGTTCAGCTGAAAGTTTCGGATGTTGTTATTGCAGTTCTCGGAAGTTTGATATATTTCGGGTTTCTGCTGCTGCCGCTCGGCAAAGTCATGACAGCTCGTGTCGGAGCAGCAAAAAGTCAGGCTGATTTCTGGATCATGCGTAATATTTCTGCCTTGTTTGTGGCATTGGCGGCACCGGTTTCATTATATATGAGTCATGCATTGGCGATTTGTATGCTGATTATCGGAGCTTTTTTGTTTTACGGTTTTCGTGCGGCGGGGGTAGTAATGGCACAGCCTTTGCTGGGAGAAATATGTCCTGCTGACAAACTTGGTGGTTTTTTTTCGCGTTCTATTTCGTATTTTTATATCAGCGGACTTGCGGCGTTGCTGTTGATTACGCTGTGTTTGAAAATAGATTCCGGGGTGTGGATGCTTTTTGCGGTTATTCTGTCGGGGACTTTCCTCGGTATTGCAAGTTCGACTTTCATCCGCAAAATCCACGAAACAGGAGAAATCCGGGAATATGCGAAAAA
>JAZRBX010000021.1:0-4875 GCA_045635285.1 Victivallaceae bacterium | reverse complement strand
TCCGGTGAAAATTCAGCTACCGGCGTTGCATTCACCCGCGACCCCTCCACCGGCGATAATGAATTTTTCTACGGTGAATTTTTGATCAATGCACAGGGTGAAGACGTCGTTGCCGGTATCCGTACCCCCCCGCCGATCACTGTTAAAGGTTCACGCAAATGGGCAGCTTCACAGGGCGTTTCCGAAGAAGACCGTGCCGCAAAATATCCCTCTCTCGAAGAAGCCATGCCCGAATGTTTCAAACAGCTTGACGCCATCCGTGTCAAACTCGAAAATCATTACAAAGATATGCAGGACCTCGAATTCACCATCGAAAACGGCAGACTCTATATGCTTCAGACCCGTAACGGCAAACGCACCGCTGCTGCCGCTGTCAAAATCGCTATCGATTTGGTCAATGAAGGTTTGATCGATGAAAAAACTGCTGTTCTGCGTGTCGAACCCCAGCAGCTCGATCAGCTCCTCCATCCCGTTTTCGTCAAAGCAGCAGAAGCCAAAGCCGAAAAACTTTGCGTCGGTTTGCCCGCCAGCCCCGGTGCTGCTACCGGTCAGGTCGTTTTCTCCGCTGAAGATGCAGAAAGCTGGGCTGATGCAGGTCATCAGGTCATCCTCTGCCGTATTGAAACCAGCCCCGAAGATATCGGCGGTATGCACGTCGCTCAGGGTATTCTTACTACACGCGGCGGTATGACCAGCCATGCAGCTGTTGTTGCCCGCGGTATGGGACGCTGCTGCGTCGCAGGTTGCGGCGATATTGAAATCGACTACGAAGCAAAAACTTTCATCATCAATGGCAATGTTGTCAAAGAAGGTGATTATATTTCTCTTAACGGTTCAACCGGTGCTGTTTACCTCGGCAAAGTTGAAACTGTCGCTCCCGAACTTTCCGGTCCTTTCGGCGACATCATGAAACTTGCCGACAAATATCGCAAACTCGGTGTCCGCACCAATGCTGATACTCCCCACGATACTGAAGTCGCTGTCCGTTTCGGCGCAGAAGGTATCGGTCTCTGCCGTACTGAACACATGTTCTTTGAAGGCGATCGTGTCAAAGCTTTCCGCCGCATGATTCTCGTTTGCGAACGCGTCAAACGCATTAAAGAGGCTATGGAAGTCCGCAGCGTTGATGAATTGCTCGGCAAAATCACTCCCGCAGATGAGGGCTATGATGATGTCATGCAGTTCAAAGCCGCTCTCGAAACTCTGCTTCCCTTGCAGAGAGGCGACTTTGAAGGTATGTTCAAAGCTCTTGACGGTCGTCCCTGCATCATCCGTTTCCTCGATCCCCCGCTGCATGAATTTCTGCCCCACGACGAAAAAGGTCAGGCAGAAGTCGCAGCAGAACTCGGAACTACTGTTGAAAAAATCCGCAATGTTGTTTCCAGTTTGCATGAAATGAACCCCATGCTCGGACATCGCGGCTGCCGTCTCGGTATGTCTTATCCCGCAGTTACCGCCATGCAGGCCCGTGCAGTTGCTGAAGCCGCTGCCAAAGTCAAAGGTTCTAAACCCGAAATCATGATCCCGCTCGTCGGCAATGTCAAAGAATTGGCTGCACAGAAAGCTGTCGTTCTCAAAGCTATCGCCGATGTCGAAAAAGAACAGAATGTCAAACTTGACATCAAGATCGGTACCATGATCGAAGTTCCCCGTGCCGCAGTTACCGCTGACAAGATCGCTGAAGAAGCTGAATTCTTCTCATTCGGTACTAACGACTTGACCCAGATGGGTTGCGGTTTCTCCCGTGACGATGCCGGTAAATTCCTCGGCGATTATGTCAAATGGGGTATCTATGATTACGATCCCTTCCAGGTCCTCGATACCGAAGGTGTCGGCGAATTGGTCCGTATCGCAGTCGGCAAAGGCCGCGCAACCCGTCCCGATATCGTTCTCGGTATCTGCGGTGGACACGGCGGTGAACCCAAAACTGTCGCTTTCTGTCACAAAGTCGGTTTGAACTATGTTTCCTGCAGCCCGTTCCGTGTACCTATCGCACGCCTCGCTGCTGCACAGGCCGCTCTCCGTGCTGAAAAGTAAGCCGTTCAATCGGGGATGATTCTTTCATCCCCGCTCTCTGTAAAAAATAACAGAGAGTTTGATTTGATACAAAAAAAGCTCTGTCATTATTGACAGAGCTTTTTTTTGTATTAAAATCCCGATAGAGGGAACAGAGTTTTGAATTAAAAAATCAGTCTTTCAATTCTTTGATGGATTTGACCTGACTTGCAGGGATGGTGAAGCGGATGCCTTTTTCAGGTTCGATGTAGATTGAATTAAAATCCTGTTTAATGAGGATCACCCGTTCAATTGTATCATCTTTGTAGTGGATTTCTGCATTGGGTATCCAGAGATCCATTTTTTCAACATTGACAGTTTCTCCGGCATGGAGTTCAATTTTTTTAGCCCGGGAAGATGGTTTTGCCCGATAGTGATAATATTTGACGGTGTAGGTCCCGGGGGGCATATCTTTGGCAGTGAATTGCTGCGGATCTGTGGTATTTTTGTTGGAGGTCCAGAATTTTTCGCCGTTGAGATATACGGTAACTCCTGGTTGATTGACAACAAAATTTATATCGCCTTTGTTGCGTTTGAGCAGGAAATTGACCGGTTCGGTTTTGCCGGGATTGATTTTGATATTGCGTGTTTCCGTGGCGAAATTTTCATTGGAAACAACGACCTGGCAGGAGGTGCCGGCTTGCAGCCCGATTGCAGTTACAGGTGTTTGCCCGATGAATTTGCCGTCAATAAGGACCTTGGCACCGGCGGGGGATGAGGTTATTTGCAAAGCACCGGGGAGCAGAGTAAGCTTACAATTTTTTTGAGAGGTTTTGTTTTTTTCGATATGGATGAGAGATTTATATTCTTCGTAATTCTGTGCTTTGACAGTTAATTCATAACTTCCGGTTGTGAATTCCCCCTTGAACGGGGTTACTCCGATTTGTTTGTCATTCAGAAAGACGGCGGCATTTGCAGGTTCGGAATTTATTTCTATGCTTCCGATATTTTTTTCGAGATTTGCTGTATATTTTACCGGTCGGTCGGATTGGATATTGACGGAAAAAGTTTTGTTTGAATAGCCGTTTTTCTGCAAGGTGAAATTGTATTCGCCGAGTTTCAGATCGGTCATAACGAACGGGGTTTCGCCGATTTTCTTATTTTCGGAAATAATATCTGCATTGGCGGGAGTGCTGGTAATGAGCAGAGATGATGTTAAGGGAGAAAGAGTGTATGTTTCATCAGGATTTTTGCCGTTTTTTATATCGAAAGAGCAGTAAAGGTCCTTGAAACCTTTTTTAGCAATCTTAACGGTATAAAATTTTGGTTTGGCACGCAGATTGTACGGGGTTTTGCCGATGACTTTATTGTTGTAAATGATTTCTGCTCCTTCGGGAACGGTTTTTATAAGTTTGCTGCCGGAATGAGTTTCGGCATTTTTGCTGTTGTCGGGAGAGCATGATGTCAGGCAGAAACATGCCGCAATCACTGAAAAAAGTATTGTAAAATATTTCATAGATAAACTGTCCTGTTTATTTTTTGTTCATTTTCCGTATTATTGTATCGATTTTGATCAAACGGTTTTTTGTGGCGGTATATTCTGCTGTATTTGCATCATATAAATCGAGGAGGATGAGCGTTGCATTTTTTGCTTCGGGGATATTTTCCTGCTGGAGCATTGAAGCGTATTGAGCTTTGTATTGTTTGATCCATTTTTGTCGGATGTTTTCTGCTTTTTTCTTTTGTCTGGCGGCTTTTTTCCGTATTTCAGGTTCGGGAGAAATTCCTGCGAGGTACTGGATCACCAGTTCGTAATTATGGATTGCCTCTTTCAGATATTTGAGATCGGTTTCGTAGTTGGCAAATTTGTCCTCCGCACTATTGAAATGCTGTATTGCATGCTCTATGATTTCTTGAGGAGTGAGAGAGAGGAGGATCAGATTTTTATTTTCCGAAGCGATATTGATGACCTCTTCAATATCGATAAATTCGCGTGGGGCAGGGCGGTTTTTGAGGGTTATTTTGTTGTGAGAGCGTCCGTAATGGACTTCAATCTCCTTGAATTCCATTTCAGAGCCGTTGCTTAAACCGGCTGAAACAGGTGATAATTTGAAAAAATCTGAATTCTGAATGGCAAGTTTGATATTGTCGATTTCATTTTTTTCGAGAGTTACGGATACAGGACCGTAAGCCAGATTTGATTTCATATCATCGACGCTGAAAGTGGCAGTATCATTTTCAAGCACGAAGCGGAAGCGGAAAATATTGTCTTTGGTTATATTTGCTTTGGTATAAATCAAATAGAGCGGATAGTCGGGAGCATTGCTGCTGACTTGATTCGGCTGTGAATTTTCTTTCATTTTGATAAAGAAAGCGCCGATGACGACAATGACACAGATCAGCGTAACATAAAAGATTTTGTTGCTGAATTTCTGCGGTTTCGGCAGTTCGGCTGCTGTTTTTTTGATGCCGGAAAAAAGGTTGTTTGTATTGTTGTGGATATAATCGGCAATTTTTCCGAGATCATCTTCTTTAGGAGCATTTTCCTGTTCCGGAGCGGGATTTTCCTCAACGGGGACAATTTCCGGAGCGACGGCGACGGAGGTGTATTCTGCCGGAGAGATAATATCAGACAATGAAATTATGGCAGTTTCGGTGCCGATGGATGAGAGGTTGGAAATTTGTATATCTTCATTGTGCAGAGTTATAATATCATTTTCCTGCAAATCGGCAGAAGTTATTTTTTTGCCGTTGAGTTTTACTCCGTTGGTGCTGTTCATATCTTCGATGCGGTATTGATTTTTGCCGTAATCGAATGAAATTTTGCAATGATGTCTTGATATTCCCTCTGCCATGAGTTGAATATCGCAGTCATCATCT
>JAZRBX010000020.1:0-6708 GCA_045635285.1 Victivallaceae bacterium | reverse complement strand
AAGAAGCAGGCGACAACCTCGCCGCCATCGTTATGGAACCCCAGCGCAACTTCGCTCCCACCCCCGAATTCATGGAAGCCGTCCAGACCGCTGCCAAAAAAGCAAAAGTCCCCTTCATCCTCGATGAAATCACCGCTGCTTTCCGTATCTGCAACGGCGGCGCTCACCTGAAACTCGGCTGGCAGCCCGATATGGCTGTTTTTGCCAAAGCTCTCGGCAACGGCTATCCCATCTCCGCCATCATCGGCAAAGCTGAATTCATGTCTGCCGCACAGGATGCTTTCATCACCTCCACCAACTGGACCGAACGCATCGGACCCACCGCAGCTCTCGCAATGATCGAAAAATTCATCCGCGTCGATGCTTCAACCCACATGGTCGCAATCGCACAGAAAGTCAAAGACGGTTGGACCGAACTTGCAAAAAAACATGATCAGGATATCCATATCGGCGGAACTGTCCCCCTGCTCCATATCGCATGGAATCAGAACAACAGCGTCAACAAAGCTTTCTATACCCAGGAAATGCTGAAACGCGGTTATCTCGCAGGCGGTTCATGCTATGCCATGTATGCCCATACTTTTGAAGATGTTGACGGCTTCCTCGCAGCATGTGATGAAGTTTTCGGCATGCTCAACAAATACATCAAAGAAGGCAAAGTCGCAGAAAAACTCGAAGGAAAACCCGCAGGTGCAGGTTTCGCACGTATCAACTGATGAGGTTTCACCATGAAAGAATATGAACCTGTAACAGATTTTGACAGAGAGATATGGTACGAAGAACTCGAAGACTTCGTACCCTCAAAAGTCTTTGACGCTCACGTCCATTTGTGGGATTGCAGATTTCAGCCCGATGATCATATCTGGATGAATACCGATTTTGCCAAACTTGATAAATTGACCAAAGAAATTTTCCCCGGTCGCGAAGTCGGTTATCAGCTGCTCGGCACTCCCGTTGTCGGACTTGATCTTGCCGGTTTTGAAAAATTCATGGCAGAGGAGATTGCAAAATCTCCTCACAAAATCGGCAGCACCATCGTTACTCCCGAAGTAACACCCGAAACTCTCGATGAAGCAATACGGAAATATCACTTCACCGGTCTTAAACCCTACCGCCTTTTCGCCGCTGATCCCGCTAACTGCCGCATCACAGACTATCTGCCCGAAAGTCTGCTCGAAGTTGCAGATCAGCACAAATTGTGCATTACCATGCACATGTCCCGATTCGACGGTATCGGCGATCCCCAAAATCTCGAAGATTTCAAGTATTTTACTTCAAAATACAAAAATATCCGCTGGATCCTCGCTCACTGTGCCCGTGCATTCAACCCCTACACCCTTGAGAAAAGTATCTTCAAACTCCGTGAAATGCCGAATATTTACTATGACGGCTCTGCGGTATGCGATGCAAGATCACATTATCTGCTCTTCAAGTATGAAGATAAATCCCGTCTGATGTTCGGTACCGACAACGTCGATGCCGGTGCTGTCCATGCAAAATACATCACATGGGGCAAAGGCTGGCAGTATTTCAAAGGCATGGATGTGCCCCACTGCCGCAAAGAATGCACCATGGTCTGCTACGAAAATTTGCGTGCAGTCAAACAGGCAGCTGATATGGCCGGTGTTACTTCCGATGAAATCAAAGATTATTTCTGGAACAATGCAGCCAAATTCTTCGGCTTCTGAATAAAAATTTTTTAAAATCTTTATGCGGGAAAAAACTTTTTCATAAAGTTTTTTTCCGCATTTTTTATATTTTTTTCTTTAACATTTCTTGACTTTAATGATAAAATGTACTATATTCAAAAAAGTTGCTTTTTCATTAAATAATTCATATGCAATTTGGGTGATATTATGATATCTTTAAATGGTACATGGCGATTGTGCGGCAGAAAAGAATCAGGCGAAATGCCGCGTATTTTCAAGGATGGTGATTTTACCATAAAGGCATCCGTCCCCGGAAACATCGAACTTGATCTTTTTAATGCAAACATTATCAAAGATCCTTATGTCAAACTGAATGCACTTGACTTGCGTCCGTTTGAATTTTATGAATGGTGCTACACCGGAGAATTTGAACTTGATCACGATGTTCATCCCAAAACCGAACTTGTTTTTGACGGTTTGGACTGCCTTGGCACTGTATGGCTCAACGGCAGCTGCGTCGGCTCTTCCGAAAATGCGTTGGTTCAGCAGCGTTTTACCGTCGGAACTTTGCTGAAAAAAGGCAAAAATGAAATCGCTGTTCACCTGGCAAGTGCCAACAATGCTTTCCGCAAATATCCGCTCCTTGCCAATACTCTGACTTTTTATGCTTTCAATTATGAAGCTATCCGTATCCGCAAACCTGCTCATGTCTGGGGATGGGATATTACTCCGCGGATGGCTATCGGCGGTATTTTCCGTGATGTTTATCTGGATGAAAAATCTCCGTGCTTTATTTCTGACCATATTCTGCAGCTTGAACAAATGGTCGGCGCAAATGCCCAGATGCTTTACAGTTTCAAAATCGAAAGCGATGATTACTCCATAGATGACCTTGAAATCACTCTCGACGGCAAATGCGGCGACTCCGAATGGCACACCGAAAGAGCCGTCTGGTCGGCACAGAGCGTTTGGCGTTTCGTTATTGAAAAACCGCTTCTCTGGTGGCCGCGCCGCTACGGCAATCCTGATATTTACACCGTGACCGCTGTACTCCGCCGTAAATCAACAAAAGAAGTTCTTGATACAAAAGTTTTCAACTACGGCATCCGCACAATCAAACTGCATAAAAAACCTGTCTGTACCAATGGTTCCGATCCGGAATTTTATTTCACCGTCAACGGCAAACTGATTAAAATCCTCGGCTGCAACCATGTTCCCGCCGATGCACTGCATTCCAAAGACAGAGAACGCCTGCCGCAAATAATTGAAATGGCATGCGATATGAACTGCAATATGCTCCGTGTCTGGGGCGGTGGAGTTTATGAAGATGAACTTTTCTATGACCTCTGCGACCGTTCAGGCATTATGGTCTGGCAGGATTTCATGCTCGGCTGCGCCCGTTATCCCTATGATGACGAATTCAAAAACATTATCCGTGACGAAGCCGTTTCCGCCGTCCGCCGTCTGCGTCATCACCCCAGTATCGCACTCTGGAGCGGCGACAATGAATGTGACTATGTAAGCTTCATGAATGATTCTCTCAATCCCAATGACAATGTGCTTTCCCGCCAAGTCCTACCGCAGGTCTGCCGCATCCATGACCCTGCAAGAGCTTATCTTGAAAGTTCACCGTGGGTATCACAGGAGGCTTTTGACAAAGCTGTTGAACTCGGTGTCCGTCCCTGGCAATTCACCTCTGAGCAGCATCTGTGGGGTCCGCGTGATTATTTCAAAAGCGATTACTACCGCAATACACAGGCATCTTTTGTCAGTGAAATCGGTTATCACGGCTGTCCCAATGTTTCTTCGATCAAAAAATTCATATCTTCGGAAAAAGTCTGGCCCTATACGGACAATATCGAATGGGATTATCACGCCAGCAACCCGTATGTTCAGGACAATGATGTTTTGAGTTACCGCACTCATTTAATGGCAAATCAGATCAAGGAAATGTTCGGCTTCATCCCCGACAATCTTGAAGATTTTGCCCTTGCAAGTCAGATTTGTCAGGCGGAAGCAAAAAAATTCTTTGTGGAAATTGCCCGTTCAAAGAAAAAACTTACCGGTCTTTTGTGGTGGAATCTCATTGACTGCTGGCCGCAGTTCTCCGATGCCATAGTAGATTACTATTTCGGCAAAAAACTTGCCTACTACTACCTCCGCCGTATTCAAAGTGAAGTCGTAGTACAGGTCAAAGACCCCAATTCATGGCATCAGGAAGTCATCGTCAGTAATTTCTCAAACAAAGTGAAGAGCGGTTCATATAAAGTTTATGATGCAGATACCGATGAACTTTTTGCGTCCGGCGATTTCACCGTCGGCTCAAATGAAATAATCTCTCTGGCTATGAATAAAATATGCACCACCGTCAAGCGTATGCTCCTGATCGAATGGACTCTTGCCGATGGAACAAAAGGTGTCAATCATGCACTCTGCGGCAATCCGCAGTTTGAATTTTCGGATTACCGCCGCTGGCTGAAAAAAATTGCAGAACTTGACAACTCATTTGATGCAGAAAAAATTGCAAAATAATTTTATAAAATACGAAAGGGAAAAAATGAAGTTTAAAACATTTTGCATGTTGGGATTGTTCGGTGCATGCGCCGTTCTTTCTGCCGGTGATTTGCAAATCAAATCCGTAAAAAGCACAGGTCTGAAAAATGAGGCGCTGCTCGACAAGTCAGTCGCAGATTCATCTTTCTGGCGCGCAAAAGGCGAAAAACATAATATCGAATTCATTTTTGCCGCCCCTGAAAAAATCGCCAATGTCAGAATTTACCCCGGAGTCCGCGGTTACGCCGCTCTGCCAAGTACCGAAAGCGGACCGAGAGAAATCGCAATTTTCGGCAGACAGGGCAATAAATATATCCCCCTCACCGATAAAATCTCCCTCCCCCGCGACCCGCAGAGCGGAAAAGATTTCCTTGTAAACATCCCCGTCAAAGAAGAACTTGTATCCTCAATAAAAATTAAAATCTATTCCTCTCATGACCGCGGCAACCGCCTGAACAGCAAAAAAATCGCTCCCCCCGAAAAACGCTCCGTCTATATCCGAGAAGTCGGCTTCCAAACTTCCGAAATGAAAGCCGCAGAAGTCGCCGCCAACCTCAAAAAGTTTGCCGCTGCCGCAGACTTTTTGAAAAATTACAAAACTTTGCTTGCCAAAAAAGATACCGTTGCCACAGCAGTCAGCAATGCATGGGGCGAACGCATGACTCAACTTGAAAAACTTATCACTGCCGGTGTCGAAAGCGAACTCATCGCACGCAACCATGAATATCTTGCCAAACAAATCACTCCCTATTTCAATATCAGCAAAATAAATGTCAACGGTCAGAATCCCGTCCTCAATGTTTCCGTTGCAAATGGTACTAAAGCAGGTGTCCCCGTCGATTTCCCCCTCCATTTCTCCATGCTGGAAGAAATTTTCGGCAAAAAAATCTCTTATTTCAATGTTTCCGTTCAGGCAGTCAAAGCCGACGGCTCTGCGTTTGATGTCGTAAGAAGCCTTTATCCGCTCACTCCCAACCGCTCCAAACTTGCATGGAACACCGTTGAAGATGCAGAAAGTTACAACATTATTTTCGCTCCGTACTCCGAAGGGGAAAAACCGAAATTCAATTCCCTCATCGGCAACGGCGACCATCTCATGCTCAACAAAAATTCCAAAACAACCCTGCCGTGGCGTATTTGGAACATCCGCTTCGCCGATATTTTCAATGAAGGCAAAAATGCTTTCACCAACGGCAGCTGGATCGATTACGCTCACGTCTACCGCAACCTCGGCACAAAGGAAAATCCGCAATATCACGAATCCGCACACTATCTCGTTCTGGACAGTTTCGACAATCCCGTCGGCACTACCGAACACCACGGTCTGGCATTCTCTCTGATGGAAAGTGCCGACTTTGACGGCGATGGAAAACTTGATGTATCTTTGCAGCGTACCTACGACGGCATTCCGCTGTATATGCACAATATTTCCAAAGCAAAAGGTCTGCTTGATTTTGCCGATCCTGTCGATTTGCAAACACTTATCGGCGGTCTCCGTTATACTTATGCAGACTTAAACGGCGACAATCTCGCCGATGCGATAGGCAGTCAGATGACCAAAGGCAAAATGAGTATCTATTATTTCCAATCAATCGGCTCCGACAGCAACGGAGTACCGAGCTTTGCCTCCAAACAAAAACTCGATCTTGTTCTTCCTGAATCAAAAGAAACTTCACGCAATTATCACGCCTATAAACCCGTCTGCACTCTGCTCGATCTCAATAACGACGGCTTGACCGACATGGGCATCTCCATTCCTCCCTATGTCTATGTCTGCTTCAACGAAGGCGACGCAAAGAATTTCAAATTCACCACCTTGCAGATGGTCAAACACGAAAACGGTCAGCCCTACCGTAACGATTTTTACTATCCCAACATCTGCTGGGGCGATGTCAACGGCGACGGCATCCCTGATCTTTTCAACAAAGCACCGTCGCAATACTACGCTTCCAAAGGCGATGTCCTGACTATTGCAAACAAAGGAACATCTTTTGCCCGTCTGGAAAAACAGACTGAACTTTCCGATGTATTTGCAGGGCTTGCCCACTTCCAATTTGTCGACTTTGACCACGACGGCAAACTTGAATTCCTCCAAATCAACAACAATTACGGTTTGAACGTCTTCCGCTTTGAAAACGGCTTGATGCACAGAATCGGTTCATTCCCGCTCGAACCCGCAGGCTGGGAACGCTACGGCTGCATGGATAATACGGAATACAATCAGTTCTATTCTCAAATCCTCGCCTATGACTTTGACGGCGATGGAAAAGATGATATTCTGCTCAACTCCGAACATAACTTCACTTTCGGTTACTTCTCTCTCTATTTGAATAAAGGCGATTTCAAACTTTCAAAAGAGTTTCAGGTAACTCCGAAACTTGACCGCAAACATCTCAAAACCGTCAACTCCCCCGCAGGCAAAGCTCTCGTTGTCAATCCCGAAAGCAACCTCGACTTCATCAGTTTTGAAACCAAAGGTCTGCTTAACCGCCAAGGCGGCATGATC
>JAZRBX010000019.1:0-4141 GCA_045635285.1 Victivallaceae bacterium | reverse complement strand
CTTGAAACCTTTATCTTTGACGCTCTTAAACTTGCAGACAAAACCATGGTCCTTGAAGGTGACCGCAAGGAAGTTTTCTCTCCCACAAAAAACCCGACCGGTGTCGATTCTGTGGAAAGCTGCCGCCGGATGATCATTGATCGTGACTGCCGCCGTTTGGAAGCTGCGGGCGTTATCATCCCCAGAAATGAGGACGGTTCTGTCGCTGTCAATGTTGAAATTTCTCCCCTCGTCGCCGTCAGTGATGAAGATGTCGCAGAATATGTCAAAGCAAAAAATATCACCGCCATCGAAAAAGGCACTTCAACAGTACTGGATTGAAAATGCTGTTTCTCTCCGACAAAAAAAAATCTGAAGAACAAGTCCCCGCACAGGAGCAGGACGCACCATCTGTGATGCTGTGGAATTTTGACGCCGGAAAACTTGTATCCGGTGAAGAAAACTCCTCCATTTTGATCAAATATTCCATGATTCTGGTATTTACAACGGCTGTTCTTACTTTTTTCGGATTGACCATGATTTATTCTGCCTCATACGGCAGTGAAGCCATGCGTTTTTTCAAAAGCCAGATAATGTGGATATGCTGCGGCGTTGCCGGCGGTATCCTTGCTTATTATATCGGATACAAAAATCTGGTAAAATGGAGTCCGATAATGATTGTTGTCGTACTCATATTGCTCGGTATTGCATTGTGTTCCAAAGAGGTAAAAGGTGCGCACCGCTGGATATTTCTGAATCTCGGTTTCATGAAAATGAGTATTCAGCCGTCTGAATTTACCAAACTTATTATGGCACTTTTTGTTTCAGGTTACTGCACGCAGAATTTCAGGACACTGCCGTTTTTGTTTGACCGCAACGGATTATGGAAAGTCGGATTGATATCGGGAATTGTTCTGCTTGGTATTTTTGCCGGTAAAGACTGGGGAACGACATTTCTCGTTGCTTCAATGATTTTTCTGATGCTTCTGGTTGCGGGGATGCCTTTAAGATATACTCTTCTGCCGATTGCGCTGATAGTAATAGGTGCGATTTATATTTACTTTTTTGATGACATGCGTCAAGGGCGGGTCGTATCGTTCCTTGATCCTGAAAAATATCAGAAAGATGACGGTTATCAGTTGTGGACCTCGCTTATGGCATTAGGTTCGGGGCGTTGGACAGGCATGGGCTTTCTCGGCAGCAGGTTCAAAGCGAAGTATCTGCCGGAACAGCATACCGACTTTATTCTTTCGGTTGTCGGTGAAGAACTTGGTTTTCTTACATTGCTTATCGGAGTCATTGGATTTTACATAGCATTTACATATTCAGCACTTAAAATCAGTTTGAATTCCAACAGCCGCAACGGGATGCTTCTGGGATACGGGATTACAGCATTTATTGCATTGCAGGCGATAATCAATATTGCGGTTATTGCCGGACTTGCTCCGACGAAGGGGATGCCAGCGCCGTTTATAAGTTACGGCGGCAGTAATATGATGGTCTGCATGACATCGGTCGGAGTTCTGTTGTCGATTGCGGCAAGTGCGGTCAATGAGGATTACAATTTGGCGTTCCGTCAGAAATCGGCTGAATTTTTCGGAAAAATATTCAGGAAAAAGAAATGAACAAGCATGAAATTCTGAAGAAAAGGGCATTGATTTATCGTGCGATACGCAAATTTTTTGATGATGCCGGTTTTGTTGAAGTTACTACTCCTGTCGCCTTGAATGAAGCGGCGCCGGAGGAATTTATAGAATCGATTTTCTGCACCAATGATAAACTTTTGCGATGCAGTCCCGAACTTGCCATGAAGCGTCTTGTATGCAGCGGCATGGACAAAATATATCAGATCGGACCGTGTTTCCGTGCGGATGAACACGGTTCGCGCCATCGGGAAGAATTTACGATGCTTGAATATTATCAAAGTCATATCGATTATATGCAAATGCTCCGTTTGACATGCGATATGGTCCGTGCGGCAGGCAGAGTTATTGAGCCTTCGCTTGAATTTTCATTCAAAAACAAAAAGTTTTCTCTGGCGCTTGAACCGGAAATCATTACAGTTGAAGATGCATTTTTGAAATATACTCCCAAAACATCCGCCCAAGCTGATGCGGACGGAGATTTTGACGAATTGATGGTTTGCAATATTGAACCAAATCTCGGCAGAGGCCGCATGACTTTTCTGATTGATTATCCGGCAAACAGGGCATCGCTCTCCAGATTGAAAGAAGATGATCCGTCGGTTGCGGAAAGATTTGAACTTTATATTGAGGGGATGGAACTTGCCAATGCTTTCGGCGAACTTACAAATGCCGACATCCAGGAAGAAAGGTTCAATGCTGCCCGCAAATTCCGTGCTGATAACAATATGAAAGAATATCCCCCCACCCCGAAATTTTTTGAGGCATTGCGCAAAGGTATGCCGGATTGTTCCGGTTCTGCGCTTGGCATTGACCGTTTGATAATGGTGCTTACAAATTCGCCGGATATAAGTGATGTCCTCTGGGAAGATTGAACTATATATTAAACTTTATCTCCCCGTTTCATACAAAACATATATAAACAAAAAAATCCCCCTGCGTTTGAGGGGGATTTTTGTTATATTTTATTTATTTTCCGGCATCATGAGAGTAGGTTCTATCATAATTTCCGTAGTTGCCATCGGCTTGCGGTAATTGTCAATACGCTGGAGCAGTCGTTTGACGGTCTGTTTGGCAAGAGCGTTCAAGTTGATATTAACAGTTGCGGGAATTGATTCCAGCATATCAAGAGAAGTCATATCACCGTTGCAGCCGAAAATTTCAAAATCCAGTTCTCTGCGGCGGTTAAACATTTCTAAACGGAACTGCATAAGCATCAGGTCTGAGCAGAAATAAGCGATATCTATTTTGGGAATATGAGCATTTTCAAAAACATCTGCAACTTTGCGGATCAATTCTGCGGGAGTTTTGCGATAATCTTTTTCTTCCGGTTCAAACTTATAAAGTTCCAAACCGTATTTTTTCAAAATTTCTTCAAAATATCTGACGCGTTCACTATAATCAGTATGTTCGGGATGAGTATTAAAAACCGCAATAGTGTGATATTTTTTCACAAGAGCGTATTCTGCGGCGAGTTCTGCAATTTTTTTGTTACTGTACGAAACATGATCGTAATCATTGTTTTCATCATTTCCGACAGGACCTGCCCAAATTACGGGAAGATCGGCAACTTTGGCCTGAAAGTTTTTGTAAAACTCCTGATTCATGGATTTGCCCCACAGAATTACGCCGTCGCAATTTTTCTTGCTCAAAGTAACGGGGATCTGGCAGCTGTCGCCTGTACCTGAAATAACCAGACGGCAATGATGTTTATGCAATTCTTCCTGAATTACACCGAGGAAAGTCGGAATAGTCGGATAGCGAAGCATTTCTTCCATTGACATAGGCGCCATACAATAGAAACAAATATTACGGGTTTTGAAACGGGAACGGCGTCCGAGTTTGGGACCACGGCGGTTTTTTCCGGGAGCATAGCCCAGTTTTTCGCATGCGGAACGGATTTTAGCAATGGAATTTTCACTCAAGCGTTCAGGACGATTCATGTAGAATGAAACAGAGCTGACACTTACACCTGCCTCTTTGGCAACATCTTTGATCGATACTTTTGACATTTTCTTTTTCCTTTAAAAATCAAGACTGTAGGAATTTAAAATTATCTTATTTATACAAATATGTTGATACAGTAATATAACACAACAAAAGGAAAAAGCAAGCGTTTTTTTAAATTTTTATACAAAAGAAATAAATTTTACATACATACATACATACATACATACATACATACATACCATGTTATTTCTTCACAGAAAAACCGAAAGTTCCAAGCATATTCCCGAGAGAATAATACGCTCCGTGACAATATGCAATCAATCCGGCTGAAGCAAAATCAAAATGTCCTTTTTCGTCAACAAATTCTGCAGACACTCGGACATTGACTATTTCTGCGAGAAAAAGGTCATGCGACCCCAATTCAATAACTTGTGTAACTTTGCACTCCAAAGTCAGCGGACACTCTGCCACAGTCGGTGCGGAAACCTTTTCTCCCTCAAGCGCGGTCAAGCGGCAATGTTTGAATTTATCAACCTTGCGTCCTGATATAACTCCGCAATAATCAACAG
>JAZRBX010000018.1:0-5983 GCA_045635285.1 Victivallaceae bacterium | reverse complement strand
TATTGACATTATTTTTTTCAAAATCCCATGATTTCATTTCTTCGGCAGATGGCGGCGGAGTGAGATAAACATCAACCGCCATATCTTTCAGCACAGAAGCTCCGGCACTGCGAACGACGGCGACATTGCGCCAGTAGGATTTACCTTTGCCGTTGTCATCATTTGAACCGATGATCATGCTCTGATTTTCGGCTTCTGCCAAAGCAACGACCATTCCCTGCAGAGCGGTTTTGGCGCTGCTGCGGGTAAGTTTGACAGCGTTGATTATTTTTTTACCGTCGGCATAAACTTCAACGATATTTCTCATGGCATTGAATTTGACAGTATAGTTATGAAATTCGGAAGTATTGAACGGAACCTTGACATTTGCGTAATAAAGACCTACGCTGTTATTGCCGAAAGTGATGATTTCAACCCTGTTGCGGAGAGCAATACGCATGGAAGCACCGAGCGGAGAATCGGTATTTTCTGCTTTCAAATCGAAATTGACTTCCAGATTTTTGTCGCTTTCATCCAGAGGATAAACGAAATTCACAAAACCTTCGCCGTTGTCATTGAAGCAGTAAGCGTTGTCAACGATTTTTTCAAAATCGGGATTGTTCTTATTGCCTCTGAAAATTCTGCGCCACGGCATCTGATTTTCACCGCGGAGAAGTTCTCTGCCGCTCATGATGACTTTGCGGACAAGTTTGTTTGAATTGACAACACTGCGAAAAATAACTTCATTGCATCCGGGGTGCAGAGCTTCATCGGGAACAGTATAGAAATGATTGTCCTGCGAAGAGCCTTTGTATTGCCATTTGACATTGTTTGAGAAAATCTCTATGGAATCAGGCAGCGCATCTGCAATCAATGTCGCCTCTGCACGAACCGGTAAACCTTCACTGCGGAGTTTTTTCAAATCATCACCGAATTCAAGTTTGAAAGTACGGGATGTACCTGCGGGCAAAACTTTGGGAGTGATCGGGCTCAATTCAGGAAGTTCATTGTATTTTTCACCGGTTGCCAAATTTTGTGTCGGACGCCAATGCACCATGCCGGTAATATGATAGCGTTTATCTTTTTTGCGGATATCTTCTTCAGCAAAAACGACCTTTTTTACGATTCCCTCGCCGAAAACATTGTAGAAGAAAAGTCCGTCCGCACCGGCTGCCCATGCACCGGCTTCACGCGCGATGTAACTTTTGGGATCATGACGGGAAAGACGGGGCAGATTGACAAAAAGCGGCATACTTATTGAGGGATAGCATTTGACATTGTACTTGTGGCAGAGTTCAATGCTTTTTTCCCAGTTGGTCAAATGGTGATTGTCTGCGACCATAACAATATCAAAAACGCCCTTTTGCATCAGATATTCCCAATCGAATCCAATACCTCTGCTGTATCCGACAGAGTCAGGCACACGGATTGAAAAAAGTATCGGCTTCTGACGTTTTCTGCCGATTTTTTCCAGATTCTGACGGATTTGGATGAGCATATCGCTGAACATCTGACGCTCTTCGGTAGTTGCCTCCTTGCCGGTGGTAACGGTTTTGAACAAACCGAGCCAGCGGTAGAGGTCGATGAAAATACCGTCGATTTCATAATTTTCTGCGATTTCAGTAACCATATTCACGAAGCGGTCTCGCACCTCTTTGTGAGCGAAGTCGTAACTTGACCATGTAACATAGCGGGTGCGTTTGTCATACCATCCGCAAAGCAAATGGGGATTATCCTGTTTGTATTTACTGAAATAAGGATAAGGTTTTTCGGGAGAATGAGCTTCATCGTGAGTGTCATTGATACGGAATCCTGCAAAAATTTCAATACCGTGCTTTTTGCCGTATTCCAGCTGAACTTTCATCACGTCTGTATTGTATTTTCTGACCAGCAGAGAGGTCATGGTTTCACCGGGAAAAAATTCATCAAAAAAGCCATATTTGCTCGGCACATGAGATTGAAAAGTTGAACCGTTCACATTGAGAGTGATGGTATCAACAGGATATTTGTGCATATAACTTGTACGGCGTGCCATGACCTCCGCAAGAGTCGGTTCAGCACCTTTGATACGGGCATTGAAATCGTCGAGGTCGTTGACGATGATGATTTTGCGTTTGCGGTTTTTTGCCGCCTCTTTCATCGCCTGCCATTCGCTGTCGGTCAATTCCGCACCGAAAACAGAAATCCCGGCAAAAACAAATACTGCCGCCAACAATCCGCTGAAATATTTTTTCATATTTCTCCTTTTCGTTGTTTATGTTATGCTAAAAAAAGTACATACTCAAAGTTGTTGTAATATATAACACATCTTCTGAAAAAGCAAATTATTTTCTACAATTATAAATCAAAAGTTGAAAAAAACAATCATCTCGTGATATTTTTCACCCACTTGTATTTGTAAAAATGCACCATTACCGCAGGGATTTTGCCAACCTCATCCAAACATGTGCAGCCGTAAATCACCAGTACAGGCAAATGAAAATAAAACGCGCCGAAAAAAGCACAGGGCAAGGCAATTCCCCACATAAAAATACACAGAGTTATAAAATCAAACATCGTATCTCCACCGGCAGAAAAAATTCCGTTCAACGTAACCGTACAAACACATCTGCCGATCATATAAACCGACAGAATTATAAACATGCCGACCATATATTCATGTGCTTGCTCATTCAGTTTGACAAAAAGCGATACCAGAGGTATGCATACAAGTATCACAACTGTTGAAAAAATCCCGATAATAAACGACCAGAGCATCGCTTTCTGACCATAAATTTTTCCTTTTTCAAGATTCCCTGCTCCCAATTCATTGCCGATTATAATACCGCTGCCGACAGCCACACCATTGCAGAGACAGCACATCAAATCCCGCACCACCGCCGCAATCGCATTCGCCGCCGCCGCATCTCTGCCCATGTGCCCCATAATGGCAGTATAGGCAGTAAATCCGATCCCCCAGAGCATGAACGCTCCGAGTATCGGGGCAGTATATTTCCAAAAATCAAATATCAAAATGCGGTCAAACACAAAAATCGCCCGCATTTTGAGCTTGATAAATGTTTTTCCGAATGTCGTTCCGATACACCAGCACATTTCAAAAATCCTGGCAATAAGCGTCGCCAATGCCGCCCCTTTCACCCCCATGGCAGGTGCACCGAAAAGTCCGAATATGAAAATTGCATTGAGAATAATATTCAATATTACTGTAACCGAACTTATCCACGCTGAATAAACCGCATGTTCACTGACACGCATTATGGCAAGATAACATTGTGAAATGCAGGTAATAAGATAAGAATATGAGGCAATTTTCAAATATTCAGCCCCGATATTTATCAGGATCGGATCAGAAGCGAACAAACGCATCAACTGCTCAGGAAAAAATCTGCATCCGATGAAAAAAATAATTGATATTATCATCGACTCTCGAATACTCAAGCCGAATATTTTTCCCAGCAGAGCAACATCTTTTTTGCCCCAATATTGCGCACCGAGTACTCCCACTCCGGATACTATCGCCGCCAGAAACATATTCTGAACAAACTGTATCTGCGTGGCAAGCGATACCGCCGCCATTGAATCCTGATCAAGTCTGCCGAGCATAAGTGCATCAGCGGCGGCAACCAGAGCCAGCATCAGATTCTGCATGGCGATCGGAAAAGCCAGAGCTATAAGTTTATGATTGAAAACTCTGTCTTTCAATAATTCCTTCAGCATACCATTTCTATCCGTTCAATTTTTCACTTATTTTCTGCCACGCAAGTTTGGGACGGCGGTACTCATCGAGCATACCTTTGTTGTTGAAGCCGCGCGGACGGAATCTTGCACGAGCGGAATCAATATAAGTATTTGCATTGCAGTAGAGCCAATACATCACTCCCGACCATGCCGGATTTTTTCTTACACACTCAAGCACAATGTCCGTCAATTCAAACTGATACTCCTCCGACCACGGATTGCCGCTGTGGTCGCCCAGCATGGCAGCGGCTCCGATTTCACTGATAAAGAGAGCCTTGCTGTTGAGTTTTTCAGCATATTCATCCAAAATGCGGGGAATATCCTCCAAATGATCACTGCCGTACCATGCAGGATAAATGTTTATTGCAATAACATCGACAAGATCAAAACATATATCAGAACCAGGACGGTTTGAAGCGAAAGTCGCAGGCCGTGTCGGATCTTCCGCATGACAGATATTCATAAGTCTGCGCACTGCCGCATAGCCGGATTGAGTATCACTTGCACACTCATTCAAAAAACCGTGAATTATCAGCGACGGATGATTTATGGAATTTCTGATGGTTAAAGTCAGCTGTTGAGCCAGAGAATCCATAAACTTCTGACTTTTCAAATCATCTTCATTATTGCCCCATGACAACGGTTCTTCCCAGACCAGCAGACCGAGCCTGTCGCACATATCAAAGAAAAATTCCCTCTGCGGATAGTGCGAACCGCGGACAAAATTAAAACCTGCCTCTTTGATTTGCTGCAAATCCGAAGCAATCAATGATTCGGGAGTTGCCGCCCCGAATTCAGGATGACTTTCATGGCGGTTCACTCCGATAAGTTTTATCTCTCTGCCGTTAAGCTTCAAAGTTTTTCCGCTCCAGTCGAGAGTTCTGATGCCGAAGGTTACAGTTTTCTCATTGACAGTAACCGTATGCAGTTCAGGATTTTCGGGGCTCCAGACTTTGAAATTTGGCACATTCATGCGGATCGAAGTGAAATTCGGATATGATTTGAAAAATTTTCCGTCAAATGAAACATCAATTTTTTCCGCATCTGTTTCCACGCAAAGTTCAACTTCACCCGTAGTATGATCTATCGGCAGAACAGCAAGATAACGGATCTCATTTTCAAAAATATTTTCCAAAGTTACATGGTCGTAAATGCCGCCGAAATTATAAAAATCATAAAAATTGCGGAAAAGCGGATGATTTTTCATTATGTTGTCAACGGCAATGCAAAGTTCATGTTCCCCCTCTTCACTTTCAAAATCAACAACCAGAGGCGACCATGAAAAATAACTTTCACCGATGATTTTTCCATCCCAGCTCACCACACAATGCAATCCGAAAGAGGCGATTTTCAAACGGAGTTTGCCTCCGGCATAAACTTTTCTTGAGTAATATCCTGTTCCGCATTGCGGATATTTCAAGCCGACAGCATCGAAACACCCCGGAACTGCGGCAAAATCACTGGAAAACCCGCTGTATGAAACAGCTTCCCCCTCCGGCAATTCCTCCTGCCAGCGAAAATTCCATATCCCGTCCAATAACATAAAATTCTCCTTTTTTATATAAGTGATACAGAAAATATACTGTTATTAATGTTTTTTTCAACTTTGAAAAAGATTTTTTTTGCGTTTTACTCTTGATATTAAGAAAAAAAGTTTTATATTGTAATCAAACGGCAGATAAACAGAAAGGCTTTTTATGAAATACATTGATGCTCATGCCCACGCTTACCGCAAAACAGGTCCATTCTCCGCAGGGTTCTTCCTGCCTGAAAAATTGCTTGAAAAATACGACAAATTCGGTATCGAAGCAGGTTTCCTGCTCCCCGTGGTAAGCCCCGAAGTCTACTTGCCGCAGACAAATGAAGACATCCTTGAAATGTGCGAAAAATATCCCGATCGCTTCCTCCCATACTGCAATATCGACCCGAGAGCCGTCAGCAACCGTGCAGACGCACCGCTTGACAAACTCCTTGAATATTACAAAAGCGTCGGCTGTTACGCCGTCGGAGAAATCATGCCCAACCTCTCAATGGATGACCCGAGAGTTCAAAATCTTTTCCGCTGTGCAGAGAAAACCGGTCTGCCTGTAACAACCGACGGTTCCGACCGTGTCGGCGGTGATTTCGGCTTGTGCGACCTGCCGGGACTGCCGTATCTGGAACACACACTTCAATGCTTCCCGAATCTGCGTTACATCGCCCACGGTCCTGTTTTCTGGGCGGAAATCACCGAACGCAAACGCCCTGCGCTGTGCAAACCTGCCTA
>JAZRBX010000017.1:0-2162 GCA_045635285.1 Victivallaceae bacterium | reverse complement strand
AAGTTCAAGCACGGCAGTTCCGTCTGAATTTTCGGTCAATGTAAAGTCGCATTTTTCTCTTTCGAGATAATAACGCCAGAAGCAGAGCAATTCCGAAGTATCACCGTTTTTCAACCGTTCATGGATGGATTTATAAACTTTCTGACCTGTGGCGGTCAAAACTTCATCGACCGCCTCATAGCCATACTCATTATACAGAAATTTCAATCCGGTAAAGGTGCTGCCGTGAAACGGCAGATGCACCTCTCCCCCGGAACAATAACGCATTTCTTCCGGTTTCATAAAAATCCTTCTATCTGTCAGGGCAGCAGCCATTCTTTTTCAGAAGCGATAACTTCGTCGATTGCTTTGGAGCATTCTTCATTGAGCTTATAGTTCAAGTAAGTTTTAGCGGTATTGAAAACGTTCAAGCGGACCATAAGTTCTTTCTGACCGGCCATCCAGCAGGCGATACTTTTGCCGCCGAAAACTTTGAACATAACTTCGGAAAGACGATCCTGGATCTTCTGCGCTTCGTCGAATTTGCCTTCTTTGGCAAGGCGATACATTTCGCAAGCGTATGCACCGTTGAAGCAGCCGCCGCCGAAGAGCAGACCGTCATAGCCCTGACGCAAATAAGTGATGCAGTCAAATTCATTACCGCAGAGAACAGCCAATTCCTGACCGGCGGCAGTACGGCGTGCTTTGGCAGCCATGATAGCTTCGGTATATTCGGGCAGACTTGCGCTGTCTTTGCAGAGGATGACTTTGGGATTGTCGAGGATTTTGCCGAGAGTTTCAGGTTCGATGAGGACGCTGGAATATTTACCGCGGTTGTAGATACCGACGGGGATCTGGCTTGCTTCGATAACTCTGTTGTAGAGATCGACGAGAAATTCCTGATTTGCGCCGCACTGGAAGAAGGGAGGAGCGATAACAGCAATATCAATACCCATATCCTGATAGCGTTCAAGATTTTCGATCATGCGTTCAGCGGAGTTATCAGTGATCTGCAGAGCGATCAGCATTCTGCCGCGGTTGAAGCGGACGGACAGTTCGACCAGACGGCGGCGTTCAGCGTCGCTGATGAAGGGGCCTTCGCCTGCGGTACCGCCGAGGAATATACCTTTGATGCCGAGTTTGATCTGGTGTTCGATAAGTTTTTCCAGAGCGTCGCCGTCAACTTTGCCGTCAGCGGTGAAGGGGGTTGCCATGGCGGACCATGCGCCATTGAAACGGGTCATGTCGATTTTCATAGTAAATCCTTTCTATTGGAAGTTGAATTTTGTATAAGATAATTTATCACAGTTATCATATTTGTCAAACAGAATAACCAGATATACAAAATGAAAAGTTCATTTTTTAGCAATTTTTCCGATTATTTGTTCACACTTGATATAATATATCTCAAAAAAAAGATTATAACAATGAAAATCAAATATGTTTTTGAAAATCTACATATAATTTCAGAAACAGAACAAATGAAATTGCCGTTCAATCCGCATAAGCAAGTTCAATCATTGCATGACAGACAAATGAATCAAGTTTGAATTTCACTCCGTTCAAAGTTTTTTCAAAATCAAGCATTCTGTTTTCCGGAACCAGACGGACAGATTTTACCTCTTTCAATGCCGCGATTTCACATTCAATATTGCCCAGAGGAGTCAAATCCTCAATGATTTCAACATTTTCTCCGCGTTTGACGATCGGCGCATAAAGCAAATGCACAATCTCCCGCTGATTTTTTTCATCAACGGTCAAAGCCACACGGCCGACCGATGGCATATTGCTTTTGACAAGGGGTTTGCCATCAAGGAGTTTGAGAATAAATTTTTCAAAAAACAATCGTTCAACAGCAGAACCGTTGCGGCGGTAAAGCGAAAAAACAGGATACGCAAGTACAGCAAGATTGTTTTTGATAACGCCGCAGACATAATCTGATTTTTCTGTTTTATTCGGAGTATGCAAATGGCTGCAAAAGTGCATAAAATCACGGTTGAAATATGAATCATAAACATCTCCGAGAGATATTCCATCTTTGATTTTCAGCAAAATATTACTGCTGTAAACAACATACGGAGTACTTACAAAATCAGCCCTGAATTCCGGTACCGGCAGCATATAAGTTGGATCAAGTTCATTTTTTCCGCAAACTTCCGCCCCTGTATCAAAAGGCAGATCCA
>JAZRBX010000016.1:0-2682 GCA_045635285.1 Victivallaceae bacterium | reverse complement strand
TCGACTTTGCGGACTTCGTGCGGATTCTGGGCGGTAACGGCGGTGATTGCAGAACATCCGTAGACTTTGAAAGCATTGAATGTCCGCAAGTCCGTCTGGATACCGGCTCCGCCTCCTGAATCGCTGCCTGCTATGGTCAGAACGGAAGGTTTTATGTTATTCATGGAGATTGTCTTTCATAATTTTCCGCAAGTGTTCAACTTTTGCGGTTACATCGGGGGCTTGAGTTATTTCCGTAACCATGGCGATATGCCTGAAATTTTTGGAACAGAGCAGGGGGAGGAGGTGTTCTTTTATGCCTCCCATTACGGAAAAGGGGCATGAAACGAGTTTTTTCAATTCCTCAATTTTTTCCAATCCCAATGCTCCGCATGCAACACTTTTGGTATTGGTGGGAAACATCGGTCCGATGTTTAAATAAGAGCAGTTGTCAGACAATGCTTTTTGAATTTCATCTGCATTGTGAGTTGATACTCCGAAAAACATTTCAGGTGATAGTTTTTTCGCTTCGGCAAGGGGAAAATCATCCTGTCCGAGGTGAACTCCGTCCGCTCCGCATGATACGGCAATATCTACTCTGTCATCGACTATCAGAAGCATATTGTATTTATCGGTGATAAGTTTGCATTTTTTCACCAGTTCAAACATCGCACAGTCGGAGAGATTTTTTTCACGCAGCTGAATGATTTTAGCCCCGGCACATGCGATGTCTGCGACAATATCGCAGACATCACGGTTATTGCAGAATTCTGAACTTACCACCGGATAAATATCGGAATTGTTGAATAAATCAAGGCGTTCCCGGAAAGTACGCATTGTTATTTACCTTTGTTGATGATGAGGTTGGCAACTTTGCGTCCGGACATGAGCATGCCGCCGAAAATCGGTCCCATGCGGTAGCCGCCCATGACATTATTGGCGCTCATGCCGCATGCGTACAATCCGGGGAAATATTCTCCGGTATTTTCGACGGTTGAAGCTTCGCCGTTTTCGACCCACATCGGTTTTTCTCCGATGATATCGCCGGTCGGAGTATTGAGTTTGATTTTTGCTTTTTTGACGGCGAGGTTGAGTATTTCGCTGGGGTGTCCGGTGCCGTCGATGACATTTTCAGCGATAACGGTCAGGGGGTCGACGTGCAGACCGAGTCGTTCGACGCAGGTCCAGTTGATGACAAGGCCGTTGACTTTGCCGTTTTTGAAAACGAGGTCCTCGACGCTGACGGAGTTGAAAATTTTTGCACCGGCTTTTATTGCTCCGAAAATAAGGCCGCTTGCCATTTCAACGGAATCGAGGGTGTGATAAGTTTCGGAATTTTCCAATTTTTTGTGAGTGATGCCGAAATCATCGAGAATATCAAGTGCTTCATCCTGAACGACGACTTCATTAAAGAGCATCCCGCCTCCCCATGTTCCGCCGCCGGGAGCAAGTTTGCGTTCAAAAATTGCAGTTTTCAAGCCTGATTGTGCCAGATAGCGTGCCGCCACAAGAGCGGAAGGACCGCCGCCGACGAGAGCGACATCGAGTTTGAGATTGTCGATGAGTTTCTGGCTGAATTGGTTGATGATCGCTGTGGAGATAATATTTTCCGCTGACATACCGGAAATCCTTTCCGGAGCATTTGCTGCTCCCGTTTGAGGGCATGTCGGTGCGGAATGCACCCGATAATAAGTGTAACAAAAATATTTTTCATTTCTCTTTCCTACGCCGGCATTACCCGTTTCAGGTTCAAAGGGTTTGATCTCAGCCGTTGTCACCGTGACAACAGCACCCCTGTGTTACAATACTTTTAATATAACACGGCTTTTGCTTAAAGTCAAATCATTTTGCAAAGTGTTTGTAAAAAGTTTCATCCGATAAAGTTTTTTTGTAAAATCTGGTTATGGTTTTTATCAAATTATAAATATTCTTTTCATTGTATTTGTACTGATTGGGTGTATATTATAAAACCTATCATCAAAAAAATATTCGATTGGAGATTTTTATGGATATTGTAACAATTATTGCTCAAGTAATCGGCATTGCCGCCATGATATTGACTATTCTTTCCATGCAATGCAGAAGCAACAGGAATTTTTTTATCTGTCAGGAATTTAGCGGTCTGCTTTTTATGATATGTTTTTTTATGCTGAATGCGTGGGGCGGTGCATTTATGAACATTTTCGGTATTGTGCGTGCAGAAGTTTTGCGGCATGAAAAAATCGCAAAATCCAAATTGACCCTTATCGGACTTCTTCTTCTGCTCGGCGCAATGACAGTAGCAATGGCTCTTATTTCCGAAGAAAAATGGTATTTGCTTCTGGTTGTCAGTATCGCTCAAATATGCGGACTCTGCTTCATGTGGTCACGAAACGGCAAAGTCATCCGCACCGGACAGCTTTGCGTCGTATCTCCTTTATGGATAATTTATAATCTCCTCATCCCCATTCCCAGTATCGGCGGTATTCTGACGGAACTTATTAATATTTGTTCATGCCTTCTCGCTCTTTTCCGCTACCGCAAAATCGGCTTTACCGAGCGGTAATGATTGACGGACAGGATTTTTTCGCTTCGCTCAAAAATCATCCTGTTCCCCCATTTTTGCAAAAAGGCTGTGCTTCTTTGCAAAATGTTTTATTCAGGATTGCCTTCACTGTGTTCAGGCTTTCCTGAACAATGGTAGCGGATCCGGGATTGACGGTC
>JAZRBX010000015.1:0-2122 GCA_045635285.1 Victivallaceae bacterium | reverse complement strand
GCGGACTGACCATCTGCTTAAAAACATTTCTCGCTCCTCCGTCATTTACTGTTGATTATCTGCAGCAGAGAACCGGTATTGACAAAATTCTGACCGACTACGACAAATTTTTCATTCAGCAGATTTTTACCGTCGATGATTTCGGTGTAACCGTTGTCAACGATACCGGGTTTGACATCAAAACTTTTTGCAATATTGTCCCCGCCTGCGGCGAAAACTATGTAACGGGAATTGGCACGGAGCAAAATTGCATCAGAGGGCAGCCCGTAAGCCTTTCTGCTTTCAAGGATGATATTCAAATTGCAAAGACTTCCTGAAACAAGTTTGACATTTTTCGGAACGGCAGCTTTGATTTTGAAAGTTCGGCTGGCGGAATCAATAGAGGGGGCGCGATAGGTGATAACGCCGTCGCCGAGTTTTTTTCCGTACCAATAAAACTCAACTGCAGTTTTGTTCGGCACGATGTCATTGTAATAAACACCGCTGATATAACAGACAACTTCCAACTTATCAGGATTTTCCATATGAAGTATTTTATGACCGCTTGCGACATATTCATTTTCTTCGATGAAAGTATCAGTTACAACGCCGTCAAATGGCGCACGCTGAACGGAATCATCAAGATTTTTGCGGGCGATGACAAGATTGCTCTCTGCCTGTTTGAGCTGGGCTTCAGCATTGGCGATGGCGGAAATGGCTTTCTGTGTATCGGTTTTTGCTTTTTTGAAATCGGTTTCATAGGCGTCAAAATCGGACTGACTGATCGCTTTGGAGTTCAAAAGTTTCTTGGCACGCTGATAATCAAGCACCGCTTTGTGTTCAGATAGAAGCACACTGTCATGAGCGGCACGGGCAATGGCAAGTTCGGCGGTTTTGACTTTGATGTCATCTTCACGCATAGTAACCTGATTTTTCAAAATCTGACGGTCGATACCGAAAAGGATATCACCTTTTTTCACAAAATGACCGTCGCTGACTTTCAACTGCTCAACAGTTCCGCTGATTTTGGCAGAAATGACCGCATGTTCCTCTGCCTCAACAGTCCCCTGCACCGGGATTTGGCGTTTAAAAATGCGTTCCTCCATGCCCTGCACTGAAACACGGACCGCCCGTGATTCGACTTTTTTTGCTTCCTTTTTTCCGCATCCGTAACTCAGCAAAGAAACACTCAATACACCTGCAATCACACAGATACCGCCGATTTTAAAACTTGTCATAATATCACCTGTTGTTATAAAAAATACACAAAAATACCTATTGCTTTATTTAACGGAAAATAAACAAAAAAATTGTATGTGAAAAATTTTTTCAGTATAAAATAACTGAATTGCAGAAAAAAATTTGCTTTCTGTAAAAAAACAGTTATTTTGTGGAAATTTTTTCAATTTCCAAATAAGGATGACTCCATGAGCGGATGATATAAGAAACTCCGCTTATTCTGACTTCTTTATTCAAATCTATTGAAGCAGGAATAACACCCCCGACATGATAAACAGCATTGTCATTTTCAATACGGTAAGTTGTTCCGTAGCTTGAACTTGCAGAGGCTTTAAGCATACCTGTTACTGTAACTTTTTTTTCCGTTCCTTTGACAACATGTCCTTTGATAATTTTCTGACTTGCGGCATTAAAAGAAACTATATCCTTTTTTTCAGCAGGAGCAGAAGTCGATGCAGTCTGTTGGGACTTAACTTCCGCAAACTTCAAATAAGCTGTTGCAACATAGCATCTTACATCAACATCAGGCACACTTATACGGCTCCACGAATTTTTATCTTCAAGAACGTTTACAACTGTACCAGCAGGCAAAATCCCAAGACTTTGGAAATTCACTCCTGACCCCGCACGCAGATTGGCGGATGATTTGAGTTTGCCGTCGGCGATAAGCGGAGATGATACATAAAGTGAAGATTTTTCAGGCGGACGGATAGCGGTCCATTCATCACCTTTTTCGACGACAACGACCTCATCGCCTCTTTTGAGTTGAAGCAGAGTATCAGATTTTGAAGATGCTTTGACACGAACATTCAAAACACCTGCGGTAACTGTGGCCTTTTGAGTTTCCGCACACAAAACTGCACTGAAAACAACAGCGGCAAAAATAAATAACTTTTTCATATTC
>JAZRBX010000014.1:0-2922 GCA_045635285.1 Victivallaceae bacterium | reverse complement strand
GCGAAGGTCACATTGTCAAAGGTATCATGCGTCACCGTGTCAAAGGCGGTATCATGGTCGATGTCGAAGGCTTCCCCGCATTCCTTCCCGGCTCTCAGCTTGATATCGGTCAGGTTCGCAACATGGATGAATACATCGGTAAAGAATTTGATATCAAAATCATCAAAATCAATATCGACCGCCACAATATCGTCGTTTCACGCCGCGTCCTCCTCGAAGAATCAATGCATGACCGCCGCAGCAGCTTGCTGAAAGAAATGAATGTCGGCGACCTCCGCAACGGTTCTGTCAAAAATATCACCGACTTCGGTGCTTTCATCGACCTCGGCGGCGTTGACGGCTTGCTCCATATCACCGATATGTCATGGGGCCGCATCTCTCATCCGTCCGAAATGCTCACTGTCGGTCAGGAAATCGAAGTCATGATCCTCGACATCGACAATGAAAAAGAACGCGTCTCCCTCGGGCTCAAACAGAAATCCAAAAATCCCTGGGACGATGTCGCAGAAAAATATCCCGTCGGCAGCAAAGTTTCCGGTAACGTTGTCAATATCATGCCCTACGGCGCATTCATCGAAATCGAAAACGGCGTCGAAGGTCTTATCCACGTTTCCGAAATGTCATGGACCAAACGCATCACCAAAGCAAGCGACGTTCTCTCCATCGGCGAAAACGTTGAAGCTGTCGTCCTCGACTTCGACAAAGACAGCCGCAAAATCTCCCTCGGTCTGCGTCAGAAAGATCCCAACCCCTGGGAAGTCCTTCAGGCTAAATATCCCGTCGGCAGCAAAATCACCGGTAAAGTCCGCAATATGACCAGCTACGGCGCTTTCGTTGAAATCGAAAACGACATCGACGGTATGATCCATGTCTCCGATATGTCATGGACCCGCAAAATCAACAACCCCAACGAACTCCTCAAAGTCGGCGATGAAGTTGAAGCTGTCATCCTCGACATCAATGCTGAACAGCAGCGCATCTCTCTCGGCATGAAACAGGCCGAAGACGATCCCTGGGCAAAAATCGACGAACTCTACAAAGTCGGCGATGTTGTCAAAGGCAACGTTACCAAAATCGCTGCTTTCGGTGCTTTCGTTGAACTTTCAAACAAAATCGACGGCTTGATCCACATCTCCCAGATCAGCAAAGAACACGTCGAAAAAGTCAAAGATGTCCTCAATGTCGGCAGCGAAGTCGAAGCTCGCGTTATCAAAGTCGATACCGACGAACGCCGCATCGGTCTGTCAATCAAAGCTCTCGACACCGATTTCTCCGAAGCTGACCTCAAAGCAGCTGAAGAAGAATACACCGCCGCTCTCAAACCCGGCGAAGATATGGTCAATATGGGTGAAGTTTTCGCTGATCTCAGCATCGAAAAATAATCCGTTATTCCAATCATCCAAACGGAACATTCCATTACGGAGTGTTCCGTTTTTTTATGCCTTTTCCATATTTATCATTCAGAAAAACTTGCAAAACATTTATATTAGTGTATATTATCAACTATGATATTATATATAATATAAGGACTTGGAAATATGGAATTTGAATTTGATAAAATTGAAGATGTGATCGAGGCTTTCAAAAGAGGCGAAAAAATCGTCGTTACCGATGATGAAAATCGTGAAAATGAAGGTGATGTCGTCGTTGCCGCCGCATTTGCAACCCCCGAAGCAATCAATTTCATGGCTCAAAACGCCAGAGGTCTGATCTGCGTGCCGCTGGCTGAACCTGTCGCTTCCAAACTCGGTTTGAAATCAAACGCTTCCATGAGCGATCCTTTCGGTACTGCCTTTACACAGAGCGTTGATGCCAAAGATGGAACAACCACCGGCATCTCCGCTTTTGACCGCGCTCAAACCGTCAAAAAACTGCTCGATCCCGAAAGCACTTTAAACGATTTCATCTCTCCCGGACACCTTTTTCCGCTTATCGCCCGTCCCGGCGGCGTACTGCGCCGTGCCGGTCATACCGAAGCGGCAGTCGACCTCGCCTCCTTGGCAGGCTTGGCTCCCGCAGGTGTAATTTGTGAAATCATGAACGACGACGGCACTATGGCACGCTTGCCCCAACTGAACAAATTCCGCAAAAAACACAACCTAAAATGGTGTACCGTCGCTGACCTTATCTCTTACCGCCGCCGTACCGAAAGATTGATCGAAAGAGGTGAAACCGCCAATCTTCCCACCATCTTCGGCAATTTCAAAATCACCCCCTACCGCTCAAAAATCGACAATCTGGAACATGTCGCGCTCGTCTACGGCGATGTCAAAGATAAAGAAAATGTCATGGTCAGAGTCCACAGCGAATGTATGACCGGTGATGTTTTCGGCTCTCTGCGCTGCGATTGCGGCCCCCAACTGCATTCCGCCCTGAAACAAATTGCTGAAAACGGATCAGGTGTCCTCGTCTACCTCCGTCAGGAAGGCAGAGGTATCGGCATTTTCAATAAAATCGGCGCATACAAACTTCAGGATAACGGCTGCGATACCGTCGATGCCAACGTCAAACTCGGTTTCGCCGCAGATTTGCGCGAATACGGTATCGGTGCCCAGATCCTGCACGACCTCGGCGTCAAATCAATGCGCCTGCTGACCAATAACCCCCGCAAAATAATCGGACTGGACGGATTCGGACTGCATGTTGCAGAACGAGTTCCAATCATCATCGAACCCGGAGACGAAAACGAATTTTACCTCCGTACCAAAAAAGACCGCATGGGCCATTTGATTTAAAGAAAGATTTTGCGGAAAAAAACTTTATGAATAAATATGCCTGACATCATCAGGCTGTTTAATATCACGCGAAAGCGTAATAAAACGGGGATGGACATCCCCTTGCGGGGTTTCAGGGGGCGCAATCAGCCCCCTGAAAAAAGACGGGTTCCGTCTTCACTGAAGCTGCGTGCGACAAGAGAACGCC
>JAZRBX010000013.1:0-2332 GCA_045635285.1 Victivallaceae bacterium | reverse complement strand
CCCTAATTGTCTTCCTAAGACCGCTGGCCTCCGACTTACCAGATGTGCCCCGATAATCGGCAAGGTAATGTGGAAAAATGTTCTCTTTTCGCTCGCTCCGAGGTTTCTTGCTGCAAATTCCAGATCATCGGGCGTTTGCTGCAAACCGCTTGCCGCACTGCGTATAACATAAGGAATCCTCCGTATGGCATAAGCAACTCCGAGCAGAAGCAGCGGATTGCCGTTCGGATTGAAAATATCATGCGCCCAGTCAAGTTTGGTCGACATGCCGATGTAACCGAATGCGATGACAATTCCCGGAACCGCCAGCGGAAGCATACAGAGAATGTCGGCAACAATTCCGAATTTCAAGTGCCATTTGTATTGAATCAAAGCTCCGCAAAGCCCCAGCACCAGAGCGATAAATGTCGCAAGAAGTGCATAACGCAAACTGTTGACTATGCTCGGTATGACCATCGGATTGGAGAGAGCTTCTTCAAAATGGACCATGGTAAAAACTCTCGGCAGCAAAGTTTGATAATACTCCCGGCTGAACGCACAGCAAACAAGCATGATGTGCGGCAGAATACTTATCAATGCGAGAACAGCGAAAGCCATGAACGGCAGATAAGATTTGAAGCCGCAGAGTTTTTGCGGAGTGCTGACTCTCAAGCCTTTGGTTATTGCCGTTTCATTGGCACGGAGCATTTTTTTGGCGATCAGGTACATGATGATTGAGAAAAACAGCATCACTGCGACAATGGCAAAGACCATGGGATTACTTTCAATTTCATTCATGCCGTTGAAAATCTGTACGGGAGCAGTGCGGGTGAAACCGAACATCAGCGGTGTGCCAAGTTCAGTAAAACTCCATATCATAATGATACTGCACCCTGCGAAAAGTCCGTTTTTGAGCAGAGGCAGAGTTATTTTAAAGAAAGTCTGCAATTTTCCCGCTCCGAGCAAATGGGCGGCTTCTTCCATGCCCGGATCAATATCTTTCAATGCTGCCGTCAGATTCAGATAGAGGATCGGGTACAAATGCAGCGCTTCAATGAGCGACACCGCAAGAAGTTTGTTTTCTCCCGAAAAAAAGGCGACAGGCATCATGCCGAAATGGCGGAGCAGAGTGTTTACAACTCCGTAATGCCCCAGAAATTGCTGTATGCCCAACGCCCCGACAAATGGCGGCAGTATCATCGGTAGAAGCATGAAAAAAGATACCGCTTTTTTGCCGCGGAAATCGTACTTGTGAAACATCAGGGCAAAAGGAAATGACAAAAGCACCGTGAAAAATGTTGTAAGCAGTGCGATTTTCAATGAGTTTATCAATCCGTCTCTCGTCAGAGGATTTTGAAAAACTTCAGCAAGGAGCGACAAATCAAGCCCCTCTCTGATGACCAGATAAATCGGCATTATTAGAAAAACACCGAGAAATGCCAGCAGTATCGCAAATGCCATGTAATGCATAATGCAGGATACAGAATATTTTTTGTTCATATTATAATCCTTTCAAGGCAAGATCTTTTGCCAGACGGTAATTTTCTATTGCTTCATGACTCCATTTGCGGCGTACAGCTGCCACATCGGCGGCAGAATGTGTCGGAGAAACAACAAGCAATGCGGATGCTTCCGCAGCTTCGGAATACGGAACTATCATGCGGTGGAAAACTTCACTTGCCTGCGGTACATTTTCATAACCTCCCGATTGCAGTATGGCATGATGGGCTTCACGCATTTCGTCAATGACATCAAGCATGGTCGTGCGGATGAGTATGCGTATCAAATTGAAATAAGGTCCGGTCCAACGGCCGTTGTACCACACATCACGACTGCTGATATACGGATTGTATGAACCGTCGGAGAGATCGGCAGGAGAGGCTTTTTCATGCACATCACGGCGTATCGGCGGACGGAGCAGGGCGTATTTGCGGGGGCCGTCTTTGACACCGGGGCGGTGATTCCAGAGTTTCTGACCTTTTTCCGACAGGCAGAAATCTATAAATTCGCGCGCCTGTAAACGGTTCGGTGCACCGCGGAGAAGCTGTATGGGATCTGCACCTACGAAACTTCCTCCGGCAGGGGTAACATAGCGTATTTTTGTTTTGCCTTCGGGGGACATGGCAGTTGTAAATTGCTGTTCTGCAAGGCTGTAAAAATCTATTGCCATGCCGATCGCTCCGTTGCCGGATGCGACTTCACGGGTAACTTTGCCTGCGCTGTCGGTAACATTTGCCGAATTGCCGATTATCCTGCGAATGAGGTTGAATCCGTCGGCAAAACCGACAGACAAACCTTTTTCCACACCGTATTTTTGTACTGCCTGATACATTTTCTGCTGCAGGATGGCTTC
>JAZRBX010000012.1:0-4377 GCA_045635285.1 Victivallaceae bacterium | reverse complement strand
CCATGATTTCAGAAACACAACGGACGACATAGGGGAAATCTTTGGGAACGACTTTGGAAACAGAGCGTTCAGCAAGGTCGCCATGACCGATTTCGCGACGACCGGGGCCTGCGATACGGCCGACTTCACCGACGGAGTAGTTGGGGAAGTTGTAATGCAGATAGAAACGTTTTTCCTGAACGGTATCACCGGTGGTGATGCTGTCGGCGATTTGGGCGTCTTTTTCATTACCGAGGGTGGCAACGACGAGTGCCTGAGTTTCACCGCGAGAGAAAAGAGCTGAACCGTGAACGACGGGGAGAACGCCGACTTCTGCGCTCAAGGGGCGGATATCGGTGATTGAACGGCCGTCCTGACGGTAATGTTTTTCAAGGATGAGTTTGCGGGTAATGGCACGGATGTATTTGTCATAAGCGGTATTGGTATCCATCATGAAGAGTTCGTCATCCATTTCGGGGAATTGGGGACGGAGAGCTTCACGCAGAGCTTCAAGCTGTTCATTCATGGCTTTGATACGGTCATTTTTGCCGGGGATGGTGCAGACAGCTTCGATAGTGGGAGCGCAGAAATCCTGCAAAGCCTGAGTAAGTTTGTCATCAATGATATGGAGTTTGGGAGTTTTTTTGACGACATTCATGAGTCTTGCGAGTTCATTCTGGGCTTCGCACTGGATTTTGACACATTCGTTGGCGAGGTACATGGCTTCGCCGAGTTCTGCTTCGGAACACATGTGAGCTTCACCTTCGATCATGATGACTTTGTCGGGCAGACCGGCATAAATGAGATCGATGGTGCTTTTCTGCATTTCTTCAACGGTGGGGTTGACGACGAGTTTTCCGTCGACTTTACCGACGCGGACTGCACCGATGGGGCCCTGGAAAGGCAGATCGGAGAGAACGAGAGCTGTGGAAGCACCGAGAATAGAAAGAACGTCGGGCTCATTCACTCCGTCGGAAGCGAGCAGAAGGGCGCAGACCTGAACTTCATCGAAGAAGCCTTCGGGGAAAAGGGGACGCAGGGGACGGTCGGTAACACGGCAGGTGAGAATTTCCTTATCAGTGGGGCGCCCTTCGCGTTTGACATAACCGCCGGGGAATTTGCCTGCTGCGCTGTATTTTTCACGGTAATCGACCTGCAGGGGGAAGAAGTCCTGACCGGGTTTTGCATCGCCGGAGCAGGCGGCGACCATGACGACGGTATCACCGAGGCGGACGACGCATGAACCGTTGGCGAGTTTTGCGATTTTGCCGCTGGAAATTTCGATGGTGCGGCTGTCGTTGGGAGCGACATTGAAAGTAACTTTTTGTTCTGCCATAATAAAATCCTTTGTTTGGCGTTATTGTTTGATTATGACAGGATGTTTTGAAAAAAGCGGAATCGCGTCAACGCCTCTCGACTGCGATAGATTCAATCTGACGGCGCCGAACTGCGTCGACGACCCGACTCCACATATCATGACATCCTTATCATAATATACTTACACATAGTGTAATATATATCTTTTTCGCAAAAAAGCAAGATAAAAACTCTACAAAAACAGATTTTTGCCGTATTTGGAAAATCAGCGGAGAATAATTTTACATTCCCTGCGGATTTTTCCGGTTGTGCGGACGACGTCGAGGGCGTGATCCATGCTTATCGGATATGCTGATGAACCGCAGAGAGCGGCATACAAAAAACTGTATGCTTTGTCCATAGCAGCCTGATTTGCGGGAGCAACTTCAATTGTTTCGGTTTCAAAAGAGATATTTTTGATGTCGCCGTAGCCGCAGTTGCGGGGGAGAGATTCTGCATGCGGTTTTTTGACGGGGAGTTTGAAATTTTGCGGCAGAGTTTTAAGTTCAATGATTTTTTCATCGGAACAGCGGAGAGTTCCTTTGGTCCCGATGATAAAATAAACATCACCGGCAAGCAATGCCCCGTCGGAAATTTCCACATCGACAACGCGGCCGTTTTCGCCTTCAAGGATAAATTTTACATGGTCTTCGGCATCGCCTTCGCAGTTTATCCGCTGGCAGTTTGCATAAATTTTGCGTACAGGACTTCCCAGAAAAATCAGGGCATGATCGATGAGGTGCGGCCCCCAGTTGTTGAGTTGTCCGCCGCCGCATTCAGGAATTGTCTGCCAGTCGTTGCGCATCTGGAAGCGGTGGCGGCAGAGTTTCACCTCAAAAATTTCGCCGAGTCTGCCGGAATCAATGATTTCTGTAATGTGGTTGAATGCCGCTTCAAAACGGCGGTTGTGACGGACAAAAATCCTGTTGGGATAGAGTTTGTCAAGTTTTTCAAGTTCATCGGCTTCGCTGTCGTTGAGAGCGATCGGTTTTTCAAGATAAACTTTTTTACCTGCTTCGAGGGCGATTTTGGCATATTCCACATGAAAAACTGACGGTACAACGATGGAAACGATGTCCATTTCTTCTTTTACAAACTCTTTGAAATCTGTGCGGACAAAAGTTCCGGGATAGCGTTTCTGAAATTCATCAAGTCTGTTTTTGTCAATATCACATGCTCCGACGATTTCAAACTGTTCCTGCATTTTGTCAAGTTCGGGACAGTGCATGAAATATGCTGCTCTGCCAAATCCGGCAATACCGATTTTAAATTTTTTCATAAAGATATCCATGTTGTTTTTTTATTTTTTCTGTCATGTTTATAAAGTAGCCTGTTTTTGAAAAAAATCCACGGAAAAATACAAAAAAAAGTTGTATTTTATAAAATGTAAAGTATATTTTATAAACTGTAAAGCAAAAGGAATTGAAAATGGCACGATTCAGCCCGGAAGTTAAAATCGCAGTAGAAGAAACAATGCGCAAAAATATGCGTAATGCCGTTTATGCCCTGCTCGCAGAAAAAGAACTCAATGCCATATCTGTCGCCGATGTCGCAAAAAAAATAAATGTCAGTTCGGTAACTGTTTATAATTACTATCCCTCCCGCAAGGATCTGATCGACGATGCTGTAAATCATTCACGCCGCGCGATCATGGATAAACTCCTTGAAGCAGGCGGAATTTCTGCCGATCCGGTTGAAACTTTGCTGAATCTTGCCCGTGTGATATGCAATGATTTTGAAGAACACAGATTCCTTTTTATGGCCCGTTTTGCCGCTGTGCCGCATGACGGAGAAAATGCACTCTCTGCCAAAGAGTATTTCAAAGTCATAATCAACTGCTTTGCATCCGCAATATCACACGGGATCGAACTTGGCATTTTCCGCACGATCAATCCTGAATTTGCCGCAATGTCGCTGCTTGGTGCTTTGATGAGTTTTAACCGACACGCAAGTTTCAAATGGATAGAACTCTCTGTCGATGAACGGCTTGCTGAAATAAAAAATATTATCATAGAAGGTTTTAAAAATAAGGAAACACAAAATGTTTGAAAAAAAATTATCAAAAGGTGCATTCGATTTCATCAATGATGCAAAAATCCAGTCCCTCGTTGACAATACTCCCGAAGATGCCGGCAAAGTCCGTGAAATCCTCGCCAAAAGTCTTGAAAAAAAGCCGCTTTCCGTGGAAGAAACCGCTTACTTGCTCGCTGTCAAATCTCCCGATCTGCTTGAGGAAATTTACAATACTGCACGCAAACTCAAAAATGATGTTTACGGCAACCGTATCGTTCTTTTCGCTCCGCTTTATGTCGGCAATTACTGTATCAACAACTGCAAATACTGCGGCTTCCGCAATGAATTGCGTACCGCTGTCCGTCATACTCTCTCCGATGATGAACTCAAAAATGAGGTGCTTGCCCTCGAAAATGAAGGTCATAAACGCCTTATTCTCGTTTACGGTGAAGCTTCGCAGTATTCCCCCGAATTTATCGCTCACACTGTCCGTTTGACTTATCAGACCAAAGTCGGCAACGGTGAGATCCGCCGCGTAAATATAAATGCTGCTCCCCAGACGGTCGAGGGCTTCCGTACCATTAAAGAGGCCGGTATCGGAACTTATCAGATTTTTCAGGAAACTTACAACAAAAAAGCCTACCGCATGTATCATCCCGAAAATACCATGAAAGGTGATTATATGTGGCGTCTGGACGGTATGGACAGAGCATTTGAAGGCGGTTGTGATGACCTCGGTATCGGTGCGCTTTTCGGTTTGTATGACTGGCGTTTTGAAGTGCTGGGGCTGGTTACTCACGCATTGCATCTGCAGGACAAATTCGGTGTAGGTCCGCATACCATCAGTTTCCCCCGTATCAAACCTGCTCACGGACTTGACCTTGATCTCAAATATCAGACTACCGATCAGGAATTCAAACAGCTGGTCGCCGTCCTCCGTCTTGCCGTTCCCTATACCGGCTTGATCATGACCGCCCGTGAATCAGCAGAGATCCGTGATGAAGTCATTGACTTCCGCGTCTCCCAGAT
>JAZRBX010000011.1:0-4008 GCA_045635285.1 Victivallaceae bacterium | reverse complement strand
AGAGAACCGGGCGGAACTCCGCTTGCGGAGGAGCTGCGTTCTATCATAAAACACTACAACGGTGATGAAACTATCAGCCCGGAAACAGAACTTTTACTCATTGAGGCTGCGCGTTCGCAACATGTTAAGCACAAAATACTTCCGGCTCTCAAAGAAGGCAAATGCGTCCTCTGCGACCGCTTCACCGATTCAACCTGTGCCTATCAGGGCTTCGGCAGAAAAATGGATATGTCAAGTATCAGAACTCTCAACGAATTTGCCATTTCCCCCCTCAAAATCAACGCAACTATCGTCATGAATCTCGATGTCGAAAAAGGTTTTGAACGCACCAGAATACGCTACGGCAATCAGGAAGTCTTTGACCGTTTTGAATCTCAAAATCTGCTCTTTCACAAAAATGTCATGGCAGGATTTCTCCAAATAGCTGAAAATGAACCACATAGAGTCGCCGTCATTGACGCTTCACGCTCCATTGAGGAAATCCATGCGAAAATAATGGAGGCACTGCATGAGCTTTTACGATGATGTAAAAAAAAGATTCCCAATTCAGCTCGAAGCCCTCGAACATGCAAAAAAAGAGGACAGGATCGCTCACGCTTTTCTCATCTCCTCCGCCATTGAAAAAGACCGCAACGACTTCGCTGCAGCCCTCGCTCTCCTCGCTGCCTGCCCTGAAAGTATAAACGGCATTCCCTGCGGAGTTTGCCGTACATGCACCAATATCACCAACGGCACTTACAGCAATCTTGCCAAAGTTACTCCCGAAGGCAAAGCCTATCAGATCAAAGTCGGTGAATCGGAAAATCCGCAGGAAAACAGCATCCGTTATTTCACTTCAACATTCGATCTGACCAATATCGACAGCGGCAGAAAAAAAATAGGCATAGTCTATGACGCCGACCGCATGAATGCAGAAGCCCAGAATGCTCTGCTGAAAACTCTGGAAGAACCGCCGCCCGAAAGTTTGATAATGCTCCTTACCGGCAACGCAGGAACTCTGCTTCCGACAACGATTTCACGCTGCCGCAAAATAACTTTACCTTCGGTGCACATTTCCTTTGATTTTGCCAATGCCGCAGAACTCTATCCGGTTTTGTTTGAAGCGTTCAACGCCGACAGCGACCCATTGAAACTCGAACGATGCGCCGCAACTGTCATTGAAATAGCATCCATGCTCAAAGATGAAGCGGAGAAAGAAAACTCCGCCGTCTGGCTGCCCAAAATCGACGCAGTAAAAGAAATTGATGAACGCATCGCCAAAAAAATGGCAAAGGCCATGGAGGACAGCGGTGCCGGTCTTTATATCGGCAAGAGAAAACTTTTTCTCAATGCCATACGCAGTTTTTTCTCCGAACTTTTCCTCATTTCACAGGGAATTGAAATCAGTCAGCTGCCGAATCCGGAGTTTTTTGACAACATCAAAATAACCTCGCCCATCGATCCGGACAAAGCACTCCGCGCCGTCAAAGCCGCAGAAAAACTTGTTTTCAATTTCAATTTCCCCGTCAATGAGGCTCTCGCTGTAAGAAGTTTTATTTTCAACATAAATACAGAAAGTTTATGATCATGCAATACGGAACTATTCTCGAAAACACAAACCTCAAAGGCGCATACTACCGTATCCGCTTTTACCACCCCGATATTGCCGCCGCGGCAGTCGGCGGACAGTTCGTTCATGTCAGAATCAACACGCTTGAAGCCCATTTGCTCCGCCGTCCGTTCAGCATCCACAATACCGATGTCAATGACAACTCCGTTACAGTCGTTTACAAAGTAGTCGGCGAAGGCACCAAAGCAATGTCCGCTCTCAAAGTCGGCGATGTCTGCGATCTTCTCGGTCCGCTCGGTGTCGGTTATTCACCCATTGACGATGATACCGTACCGGTTTTCGTTGCCGGAGGATACGGCAGTGCCGCCATGTACCTTACTGCCAGAAACGCCAGACAAAAAGGCGTTCTCATGCTCGGAGCAAGAACCGATGCAGATGTCATTCTCGATGATGCCTATGCCGCACTTGATTATGACTGCCGCATTGCCACCAATGACGGTTCAAGAGGCAAAAAAGGTTTTGTTACCGAACTTCTGGACGGTGCTCTCAAAGATTATGCGGACAAAAAACTTATTTTCTGTGCCTGCGGTCCGCACCCCATGCTCATCGCTTTAAGCAAACTTCTGCAAGAGAAAAAACTTGCAGGAGAGATAAGTCTTGACTCATGGATGTGCTGCGGGGTCGGAAGCTGTTTCGGCTGTGTGGTCAAAGTAAATGCAAACAATGAACAGCATTGGCGTTACGCCCGCTCCTGCAAGGACGGTCCGGTTTTCAATGTCAATGATATTTATGTCGGAGAATAAAAAATGGCTGATTTGACTATGAATCTCGGTCGATTGACCGTCAAAAACCCCGTAACCACCGCCAGCGGAACTTTCGGTTACGGTAAAGAATATCATGATTTTTATGATATATCAAAACTCGGCAGTGTTACCGTCAAAGGTATCCGTATGGAAGTTTCAAACGGCAACCCCATGCCCCGTATCGCAGAAGTAAGTTCCGGTATGCTCAATGCCATCGGCTTGCAGGGACCGGGTGCGGAACATTTTCTCCATGATGAAAATTATCTGCCCTTCCTCAAAAAAGTCGGAGCAACGGTTTTCGTAAATATCTGGGGCAAAACTCTGGAGGAATACGGAGAAGTCGCCGCCATGATGGAAACTGCCAAAGATGACATCGCCGCCCTTGAAATAAATATTTCATGCCCCAATGTCAAAGAAGGCGGTGCTGCTTTCGGGACTGATCTCAAACTCGCATCCGCAGTTGTTCGTGAAGTCCGCAGAAATACCACCATTCCGATCATCACCAAACTCAGTCCCAATGTTACCAGAATTAGCGATTTCGCCCGTGCAGCCGTCGATGAGGGCAGCGATATGCTCTCTTTGATCAACACTATCGGCGGCATGGCTATCGATATTGAAACTCACCGCCCGAAACTTGCCAATGTCTGCGGCGGCTTGAGCGGTCCCGCCGTCAAACCCGTTGCAATAAAAATGGTTTATGAAGTAAGCAAAGCTGTTTCCGTACCTATTATCGGTATGGGCGGCATTATGAGTGCTGAAGATGCCATAGAATTCATGATTGCAGGTGCATCAATGATTGCAGTAGGAACAGCAAACTTCGTCGATCCCTGTGCCGCAATGAATATCCTGAATGGCATAAACGAATATCTGGATAAACACAATATCAAACGTGCGGCTGATATTGTCGGAAGTGTGAAACTATGAATATTATATCACCAAACAAACCTTACGGCATTTCCCTTGCAGGCAAAGTACGGGACCACAACGAAGATTCATTTCTCTATACTGATGAACCTCTGTGGCAGAACCAGTTGGCAATCGTTGCAGACGGTATCGGAGGAAATTACAACGGAGAGATCGCCAGCAGATTATGCTGTCAGCACATGTACGATCTCTGGTGCAAAAATAACGCCATGTCCATCAATGAGCTTGATAAAATGGAAACTTTCATGCTCGAAATCATGCATGAAGCAAACCGCCTGATCTATCAGCTCAATATCAGCCGGGAGCCGGATTCCGAAAGTCGTTTTATGGGAACGACCGTTGTTGCCGCCGCCTTCATGCCCAAAGACATCGTTATTGTTCACGCCGGCGACAGCCGTTTCTATGATTACCGTTCAAACGGCAAACTTGCATGTCTGACCATCGACCACGCTCCGACAATAGAAATCGATCCGAAAAACCAAAAGAAATATGACATTGCCGCGAGCCTCCAGAATTTGATCAACAGATCCATAGGCACTGCACAGCAGCTGATAGAACCACCCAAAAAACCGTTTCTCAACACCATCAAACGCCGTACGTCCAGCCGCTACATGCTCTGCTCCGACGGATTGACTCACATGGTCGACAATGAGGCTATCGCAACTATCCTGAAAAATAACCCCGACAACGTGAGAGCTGTCAATAAATTAATATCCGCCTGTTTCGCCGCAG
>JAZRBX010000010.1:0-3559 GCA_045635285.1 Victivallaceae bacterium | reverse complement strand
CGGTAAAATGAACCGTCAGCAGTAAGGTTGTTACAGGAGGGGATTTTTTTACATAAGAGTTTTTGGAAAGATGGGGAGGTACAGGTGGGGGAGAAAAGCTTTTTTGCAAAAAAGTTTTCTTCCCCTCCTGCAATCTTTATTTATTACAATAACTTTCTGCTATTTTTTTGGCGGCACGGATGCCGTCGATTGCGCCGGACATGATACCGCCTGCGTAGCCTGCACCTTCGCCGCAGAGGTAGAGATTTTTGATATTGCTTGCGAGGGTTTCGGGATCGCGGATGAAGCGGACGGGGCTTGAAACGCAAGTTTCGATGCCGACGAATTGACCTTTGTCGATGAAAAAGGGGCATTTCTTTTGGAAATTCAGTAAGGCACGGCGGAGTGAATTACGCATTTCTTTGGGGAAAATGAGGTCAAGCCTTGCGCTTTTGACACCGGTTGTGCCGGAACTTTCGGTATAGAGCAATTCTTCTTTGCCATTGAGGAAGCCTGCCGCACTCTGGACGGGCAGAGTGTAATCGCTTCCGCCTGCGGCGAATGCCGCTTTTTCGTATTGCTGCAGAAATTGATACGCATGGACGGCATCAGGAAAGCTTGTGCCGTCAAGGGTCATAATAAGGCAGGAGTTTGCAAATTTACCGCTTCTGGCACGCAGACTCATGCCGTTACTGCACAAATGTCCCTGCCATGCCGAAGCCATAACGATTTCACCGCCGGGGCACATGCAGAAGGTGCTTACGCCTTTGATATTCATTTTTTCATCGGCAGGAGAAACAAAATTGTATTCGGCACTGCCGAGTGATGACGGACGCTGTGTCAGATGGTATTGCTGACGGTCTATCAGGTATTGAGGGTGTTCGATACGGCATCCGATTTGAAAACCTTTGAGTTCATTCGGCACGCCCTGACGGATCATTTCCATAGTAAGACTTCTGCCGCCGAGTCCGTGGGCGACTAAAACTGCACTGCCGTAAATCTTTTCATTTGAAGATGTTGCAACTCCGCAAACTTTGCCGTTCTCAATAATCAATGATGTAACATGGGTGTTGAATCGGAAAATTCCGCCGAGGCTTTCAATTTCATGCCGCATGGATTCGGCTATGCGGGGCAGAATATCGGAGCCGATGTGCGGTCGTTTGAGATAGAGTGTATCTTCTGCCGCACCGTGTTCAACAAATGTTTTTAAAACAAAATCGCTGTCGGGATCTTTGGTGCGGGTGAAAAGTTTTCCGTCGGAAAAAGTCCCTGCACCTCCTTCGCCGATAAGAAGATTGCTGTCTTCATCAAGTATGCGGCCGGCGAGAAATTTCTGCTGATCCTGACTTCGTTCATCGACTTTTTTGCCGCGATCGAGTATGATAACTTTGAAGTTCGCTCTTGCAAGCGACAACGCCGCGAAAATCCCCGCCGGTCCTGTTCCGACAATGATGATCGGAGAATCGTTGCTGACATTGCGGGCAATATGAAGTTCGGGAGCGTATTTTTTCTTAACGGTATCACTTGAAACGGGAGTTATTTTCAAGGAGGATTTCTTCGAGGTAAGATCGAGCTGACTTTTGACAAAAAGCGAATAAACTATCTGAACTTTTGAGCGGCGGCTGTCGATACTTTTGTTTTTTATCAGACATTCGGAGAAATCCTGCAGTTCACAGCCGAGCAATGTTGCAAGACGCTTGAAAACAAACTTGTCGGCATCGCCTTTGACACGGACAGCATCAAGTTCCAAGCCGTCGATTTGAAAGTACATGGATCAGTTTCCTCCGCCCATGAGAACTTTGTAATATCCATATCCGATAAAGCCGATAGTCGGCGCAAAACCTGCAAAAACAGGATTGAAAATCCCCTGCTTGCCAAGCAGCAGAAAAATATTGGCACAAATAACATACCCGACAATCATCGCCACCGCTGTCATGATCGAAAGCATCACTCCCGACCGCTCACTGCGTGTCGCAATCGGAATCCCCAGAAATACCGCCAGAAAGCATGACCACGGAAACGCCAGACGGTAACAGAATAATGTCATATAAACATTTCTCATGCGTTCGGACATATTTTCCGTGCTGACCAGAATATCCCAAATGACCCAGCTCGGCAGATCCTCTTCATCTTTGATGGCGTTGAGGATGTCTTCCGGAGTTTCCGGGACATCTTTTAGGCCAAAAAATACATTATTGATTTTTTCAGGACGGTAAGGCATAAGACCGTCGGCGGTGTAATCCGTTCTTGTAACATTGCTGAAAAACCAGCCTTTGTCCTCTTTGAATTCGGCTTTTTCGATATTCAAATCGTATTCGAGAGTGCCGTCTTCCCGGTAATGTTTAAAAATTACATTGCAATGGAATGACTTTTCTTCAAAAATCCTGAAAAACCATGCCCGACGGCTGTCAGGACTGCGGTAAATCAACATTTTCTGCTGATTGACTTCTTTGCGGTTGTGGACATAAGTCATGATCTGTGTGGCTCGGTGTTCCGTGTACGGCACCAGCATCTCATTGAAGTAAATATTCACCCAGGTAACCAGAAAACCTACCGCCATGATCGGTACCCCGCAGCGGAAAAGTGAAACTCCTGACGCCCGCATAGCTGTAATTTCCAGATTTTTGCCGAAAGCCGCCATCGTCCAGATAGTGCCGAGAAGCATCGAAATCGGCAGAATAAAACGGATGTTTCCCGGCAGTCGCAACAGAAAATATGACGCCGTCATGCGGAAAGTGGCATTTCCGTCAAGAAAGTCGCTCAAACTGTCAAAAATATCCCCCATTATAAAGCCGAATACGAAGACCAGCAGCAGAATGCTCCACTTGATCAGAAATTCTTTCATAATATACCAATCAAGGGTGGGGCTGATTCCCCAGCGGCGCGGGACGACTTCAAGTTTTTTGAACTCTTTTTTCGATACAGTATCTCTGCCGAGGAAAATATCTTTCAGTTTTTTAAGTATTTTATTTTGCAATTGAAAAATCCTTTATTTTTTTTGAGAAAATATACCATTTTTTCTCTGAATGTCAAATGATTTTACCGAAAAAATCATCATCCTACGGTAATTTCACGCTCCGTATCTGACAGATGTTTGATCCTGATGACCAATGTTTCCGGCGGCAGGATGTCTTCAATGCGTTCGGGCCATTCAAGCAGGGCGTAGGAATTGCCGTCATTCAAATATTCATCCACCGCAAAAGCCAGCGCATCTCTGGAATTTTTTATGCGGTACAAATCGAGGTGATAGAAATAACTTCCGTCATCGAGAGGATATTCCTGTATGATGGTGTAAGTCGGACTGCTGACATTTTCTTTGACTCCGATCGCTTTGGCAAAGGCACGGGAAAAAACGGTTTTTCCCGCTCCGAGATCACCGTAAAGAGCAATAACTGTTCCCTTCGGAAGTTCTGCTGCAAGTTCCGCCGCAAGATTTGCGGTATCATTTTCACTGTAACTTATAATTTTACGCATTTGGCTGTCCATAAAAATCACTTTCCGAAAAATTTTTCCACTGCATCAAAAATCGTCTGCGGTTCTTCCATTCTGCCGGAACCGCCTGCCCCGCATGCAACATGTC
>JAZRBX010000009.1:0-3256 GCA_045635285.1 Victivallaceae bacterium | reverse complement strand
TGTATTTTTTTATTGCAATCTATTCTGCATGAGGCAGCTTTTGATAGTATTCTGCATGAGAACTGCAATGGTCATTGGACCGACACCGCCGGGAACAGGAGTGATTTTTGAAGCCTTCTCTGAAACTTCATCGTATTTGACGTCGCCGACGAGTTTATAACCTTTAGGAGAATTTGCGTCTGCAACACGATTGATACCGACATCAATAACAACTGCACCTTCCTTAATCATATCGGCTGTAACAAATTCAGGTTTACCGATAGCGGCAACCACAATATCAGCCTGACGGACAAGTTCAGTCAAGTTTTCTGTCATGGAGTGGACGCAGGTAACGGTTGCATTTGCCTGCGGATTTTTCTGAAGCATGAGAGCGGTCATGGGTTTGCCGACGATATTGGAACGGCCGATCACGACCACATGTTTGCCTGCGCATTTAACTCCGCTTTTTTCCAGCAGGATCATTACGCCGTAGGGGGTACAGGGGAAAAATCCGTCAGTTCTGCCGAGTAGCATTTTGCCGACATTGACGGCGTGGAAGCAGTCAACATCTTTTTCAGGAACGATGGATTCAATAACTTTCTGTTCATCAATTTGAGGCGGCGGCGGACTCTGGACCAGAATACCATGCACATTTTCATCTTTATTCAAACGTTCAATGAGAGAAAGGAGTTCATCCATTGACGCATTTTTGTCAAGGACATGATGAAATGAACGGATGCCGAGTTCTTCGCATTTTTTAACTTTGGCACGCACATAAACCTGTGAAGCAGGATTATCGCCGACGAGGATGACAGCAAGACCGGGGGTGATGTTTCTGCTTTTCAAAAATTCAACTTTTTCAGCGTTCTCGCGGTTGACTTCTGCTGAAATAAGTTTTCCGTCAATGATATTATCAAACATTTTAAACTCCGTTATTTCTGATTTTTGTATGCTTTTTGAACGGCATCAAAATCGAAAGCTGCTCCGTTTTTGGCAAACCATTCTTTGTATTTTTCAATAATAAATTCCTGTTCAGGCGGCGGAGCAAAATAAATTGTACCGCTCATCTCATCCTCAACATAGAAAGGAATGAGTTTGGGATGATTGACTGTAAGTTTCTGATACTGTTCTTCAGAGAAATAAGGTGTATTCGGTTCTGACAGCACCCATGAATAAAAAACAAGTCCGGTGATTTCGCTCAAGCGTTTGAATTTATCGAGCATAAGCATGATTTCACTGTTGAGAATATCACCTCTGTCAACGGCACTGAGCATACTTTTGTCAACGACTTGGAGAGAATCAAGAATTTCCTGAACTTCCGCACGCAATGCGGCATTGGCTTTGGCTTTTTCCTCTTCGGGATTGGAACATCCGCAGAAAAATACACTCATTACCGCAAAAACAACTGTACAAAAACATACAAATCTACGCATTATTTTTCCTCCAGATACCTGACTGCATCCATACCTGCGGCACAGCCCATACCTGCGGCATGGATCGCCTGACGGTAAACCGGATCAGCACAATCCCCGGCGGCAAAAACACCTTTAAGAGAAGTCTGACTGCCTTTTTTGAGAACGATATATCCCTTGCTGTCTGTTTCAACAAAATCTTTGTAAAGCTGCGTAGCGGGTGAATGTCCGAGAGCGGCAAAAAATCCTTTGCATGCGATCTCGTGTTTCTCCATAGTTTTAACATCATGATACGCAATGCCTTCGACCTCTTTTTCACCGAGTATCTCATCAATAACGGCATTGGTAATGATTTCGATTTTCGGATTATTTTTAACTCTTTCGACCATGATTTGAGAAGCACGGAACTCATCACGGCGGTGAATAAGATAGACTTTGGATGCAAATTTGGTCAGGAAGTTAGCCTCTTCCATGGCAGAATCGCCGCCGCCTGCAACTGCCACATCCATATTGCGGTAAAAAGCGCCGTCGCAAGTGGCACATGCGGAAACGCCGCGGTTTTTCAAACGCTCTTCCGATTCAAGCCCGAGCCAGCGGGGAGTTGCACCTGCGGCGATGATCACGGCATCTGCCTCGATCTCTTTGCCGGACATAAGTTTCAGAGTTTGAACTCCGCCGTCGGTAAAACCAACTGAACTTACCTGATCGAAAACGACTCTTGCACCGAATTTTTTTGCCTGTTTATCAATTTTGTCCATTAATTCGTAACCGTTTACGCCGTCTTCAAAACCGGGGAAATTTTCAACTTCGCTGGTCTGTGTCAGCAAACCGCCGGGCAGTTGTCCTGAAATGACCAAAGGAGACAATGATGCACGGGCGGCATAAATTGCCGCAGTCAAACCGGCAGGACCGCAGCCGATAATTACCAAACGCTCTTTTTCCATAATAAATTCCTGTCTTTAAGTATTTAAATTTTTTCAGAATATCACATAAAACAAACCGATACCGAGGATAAAAACCGCACAAACAGCAAATATCACCCTTAAACGCAAAGCACCCAAAAATTGCTGATGAGCAAACTCACTGCGGGAACGCCAACTGTCATGAGAATGATAATAGCGGGAAAGAATTCTTTTCCTGTCCCGCAATGCTCTTGCACTTTTGCGTTTCTTTTCTTCCATATTTTTTATCCGTCAATGCCGGGGCGGAACTGTTCATTGCCTTTGAAACTGCTGATAGTTTCAACCAGAAGTTTAACGGCATTTTCAATATCTCGCAAATCGCAAATCTCAACAGGAGAATGCATGTAACGGTTCGGTATGCTCAAAAGACAAGTTGCCACACCTGAACGATTCAGCTGGATCCTTGCAGCGTCAGTACCGCCGGAGGCACGGTGAGCGGCGGTTTCCTGATACGGGATTTTGTGTTTTGCGGCAACAGCACGCACCATTTTGCCAAGGACAGTGTTATTGTCGGCACTGCGGGTAACTTCCGGACCTCTGCCGAGTCGGATGTCGCCGAGAAGTTTTTTCTGAATGTCAGGCAAATCGGTGGCGAAACCGACATCAATGGCAAATCCGACCTGCGGATCAATATCAAAACTGCTAACCGCAGAACCGCGCAACCCAAGTTCTTCCTGAACTGTGCCGACACCGTAAACTGCCACATTGAGTTTGCGTTTGGCAAGTTCACGCAAAACTTCAGCAACGATAAAAGCACCGACTTTATCATCCATGCCTTTGGACATCACCCGATTTTCACCGAGGAAACGGAAATTTGCCCGCATAGCGACGGGGTCGCCGACGGAAACAAGTTTTTCTGCTTCTTCTCTGCTTTCAGCACCGATATCGATCCACATATCGCTC
>JAZRBX010000008.1:0-5932 GCA_045635285.1 Victivallaceae bacterium | reverse complement strand
CAGACAAGTGGCTGGTTCTATACCCTTATGGTTCTCGGCACCTGTCTCTTTGACAAATCTCCCTACCGCAACGTCGTGGTCAACGGTCTTATCCTTGCCGAAGACGGTCAGAAAATGTCCAAACGCAAGAAAAATTACCCTGACCCGCTCCATGTTGTCAATAATTACGGTGCAGACGCCCTGCGTTTGTTCATGCTCGGTTCACAGGTTGTCCGTGCCGAAGACCTCAAATTCTCCGAAGCCGGTGTCAAAGAGATCCTCCGCGGCGTGATGATCCCCATGTGGAATGCTTACAGCTTCTTTATCACCTACGCCAATATCGACAACTTTGAACCCTCCGGCGACAAAATGCCGGAAAATGTTTCCAATGTCCTCGATAAATGGATTTTGAGTTCTCTCTCCCAGATGGTCGAAGAAATCCGTACCGAAATGGATCGCTACAACCTCCAGAAGAGCGCAAACCGTTTCGCCAAATTCATCGACGATCTTACCAACTGGTACATCCGCCGCTCACGCCGCCGCTTCTGGAAGAGCCAGAACGATACAGACAAAACAGAAGCTTACGCAACTTTGTACTACTGCCTGGTAACTTTCTGCAAAGCTGCTGCTCCTTTCATCCCCTTCATCACTGAAGCCATGTATCAGAATTTGCGCAGCGCCGATATGCCCGAAAGCGTACACCTCTGCGATTATCCCACTCCCGATGACTGCCGTGATGTTTACCTCGAAAAACAAATGGAACTTACCATGAATGCCGTTTCTCTCGGCCGCTTCCTCCGCACCCAGAACAACCTCAAAGTCCGCCAGCCCCTCGCCCGCGCTCTCCTCGTTGCTCCCGATGCAGAAAGCGAAAACATGCTCAAAGGTACAGCTCAAATCATCGCCGAAGAACTCAATGTCAAAGAGGTCGGTTTTGAAGCCGATGAAGGCGCTCTCGTCAAACGCTCCGCCAAAGCAAACTTCAAGGTCCTCGGAGCAAAACTCGGCAAAAATATGAAAGAAGGTGCTGCAAAAATCGCACAATTCACCGATGCAGAAGTTGCTTCAATCGTCAAAGGTGCTTCATTTTCACTCGCTTTTGCTGACGGGACATCCGCTGAAATCACAGCCGATGACCTCATTGTTCAGCGTGAACAGAAACCCGGCATGACCGTTGCAACAGAAAACGGCATTACCATCGCACTTGATACAAATCTGAATGATGAACTTATCGCCGAAGGTTTCGCCCGTGAGTTTGTCAGCAAAATCCAGAATTTGCGTAAAGAATCAGGCTTCGATGTCGCCGACCGCATCAGTATCAAATTCAAAAGCGGTGCCTATGACAAATCGATCGCCGATTTCAATGATTACATCAGTGCTGAAACTCTGGCTGAAAAAATTGAATCCTGCGCCAACCTTGCCGATTGTGTCGCTCTCGATGTAAACGGCGAAAATGTAGAAGTCAAAGTCGAAAGGATTTGATTTTTAAATAATGAACGATTGTCCGAAAAATTGCAGCGGATGTCATGACGCCTCCGGAGATACGCCCAAAACTATCTCCAGGGGGCAGATCGGGGATTTTGCTTCTGATAGGCGTTATCGGCTCGTTTTTTGCTTTTTTCAGCAAAAACAATGAGTCGGAACTCCCCGTCAAAAAATATTCCTATCCATGCATGGGGACAATCGTCAATGTTTCGTTTTTTGAGTCTGACGAAGTTGCGGAAAATGCCGCAAAAGCAGTTCATGATGAATTCAAAAGAATCGAAAAAATGTGCAATCTTTTCGATCCGGAAAGCGAACTTGCCAAACTCAATGATCAAGCATACAATCAGCCTTTTGTCTGTTCAGAAGAACTTTATTCGCTTTTGCTCAAATGCAGAAATGCTCACACGCAAACCAACGGTGCTTTTGACATAACTGCCAAAGCCCTCATGGATATGTGGGGCTTTTATGTAAAAAGAAAAACAACTCCGTCTCAAGAGGAGATAACCCGGACTCTGAAAAAAGTCGGCCTTGCAAAAGTTGTTTTCGACGATACGGCACGCTCCGTCAAATTCACCGTCGAAGGAATGGCTTTTGACCTCGGCGGTGTAGCCAAAGGTTACGCTCTCGACTGTGCTGCTGCCGGTGCAAAAAAAGCCGGTGCGGAAAACTTTATCCTCAATCTCGGAGGCAATATCGTTTGTTCCGGCAAAAATCACAAAGGCAAAGAGTTTTTTGAAATCGGTATCAGAGACCCGCAAAATCACCATGCAACTGCCGACAAAATCAGAATTAAAAATTCATTCTGTGCCACCAGCGGCAATTATGAACGCTTCGTAATAATAGACAATAAACATTATTCTCATATTATGAATCCTCTGACCGGTTATCCCGTTCAAAATGTTTACAGCACGACTGCTGTTGCCTCAAGCGGTATTGACAGCGATATTTTTTCAACCGCCTGCTTCATCCTCGGCGAAGAATTTTCCCGTGAAGCAGTGCAGAAAAATATCGTTGATAATATAATCATCATATCCCGTGACAAAAACAACAAAACAACCTTAAAAAATATAAAAAGAGAGGAACAAAAATGATTCATCCCAGCTCAATTATCGCCCCCGGTGCCCAAATCGCAGAAAATGTGGAAATCGGTCCCTTGTGCTACGTCGGACCCAATGTCAAAATCGGTCCCAACTGCAAACTTATCGGACATTGCAACATCGACGGTCATACCACCATCGGCAACAATAACGTTTTCCACCCCTTCTCCGCTATCGGTCAGGTCGCACAGGACCACGGCGTTGAACCCGGTTCCGTCAGCTATGTCGTAATCGGTGATAACAATATTTTCCGTGAAAACACCACCGTTCACTCCGGCACTAAACCCGAAACAGTTACACAAATCGGTAATAACTGTATGTTTATGGCAGGCTCTCATGTCGCTCATAACTGCAAAGTCGGCAACAATGTCATCATCGTTAATGCAACCGTTCTCGGCGGTTATGCTGAAGTTGCAGACAATGCTCTGCTTTCCGGTCTTTGCGCTGTTCACCAGTTCTGCCGTGTCGGCCGTTTCGCCATGATCTCCGGCGGCAGTGCCATGTCCAAAGACGTTCCTCCGTTCATGACCGCAGAAGGCCGCAACGGCGGTGTCAAAATGGTCAACCTCGTCGGTTTGAAACGCGCAGGCTTCTCCGATGAAACCATCCGCATCATCCGCAACATCCACAAAGTTTTCTACCGCAGTGAACTTTCTCCCTCCAACGCTCTCAAAAAGATCAAAGAAGAATTTCCGCAGATCCCCGAAGTCCTTGAATTTATCGAATTCTGCGAAACAAGCAAAAAAGGTGTTCTCGCCGCCAAAGTCGAAGGCCACCGCAGCTGATTTTTATATAAGGAATTTTTAAAATGTCTATTTCCCTTACAAACAATCCCAAATTCACCAAACGCAAAGGCCCCGTCGTCCTCGCCATCCTCGACGGCGTAGGCTTCGGTAAATACACCGACGGCGATGCCGTACTCAATGCTTACACCCCCGTCCTCGACAACCTGATGAAAACCTGCCCCTTCACCCGTCTCAAAGCTCACGGTACTGCCGTCGGTATGCCCTCCGACGCAGACATGGGCAACAGCGAAGTCGGTCATAATGCCATCGGCTGCGGCAGAGTTTTTTCACAGGGAGCAAAACTTGTTGATGACGCCGTAACTTCCAAAAAACTTTTTGCAGGTGAAGTCTGGCTCAAACTTATTGATTTTGTCAAACAGAACAATTCAACTCTGCATTTGCTCGGACTTTTCTCCGACGGCAACGTCCACAGCAATATCAATCACCTCAAAGCCATGGTCGAAGAAGCAAAAAATGCAGGCGTTAAAAAAGTCCGTATCCACGCCCTCCTCGACGGCCGTGATGTTCCCGAAACTTCCGCTCTTGAATATGTCCGTCCTTTTGAAGATTTCCTCAAATCTTTGAACGACAGCACCTTTGATGCAAAAATCGCTTCCGGCGGCGGCAGAATGGTCATTACCATGGACCGTTACGGTGCAAACTGGGATATGGTCCGCAAAGGATGGGAAATCCATGTCCACGGCAACGGTGAAATGTTCAAATCCGCAGAGGAAGCCATTACAGAACTCCGCAACCGTACCAAAGCAATCGATCAGGATCTGCCCCCCTTCGTCATCTCCGAAGACGGCAAAACTCCCGTCGGTGCCATGACTGACAATGATGCTGTCATCTACTTCAACTTCCGCGGCGACCGTTCTCTGGAAATCACCGCCGCTTTTGAAGATGACAACTTCACTCACTTTGACCGCGGGGTCCGTCCCACTGTCATGTATGCAGGTATGATGGAATACGACGGCGACCTGCATCAGCCCAAACTTTTCCTCGTCAATCCTCCCGAAATCGACCGTACCATGGGCGAATACCTCTGCAACAGCAATGTCAAACAGCTCGCTATCTCTGAAACACAAAAATTCGGTCATGTAACCTACTTCTTCAACGGCAACAAATCCGGCAAATTCAACGAAGACCTCGAAGACTATGTCGAAATCAAATCCGACATCGTTCCCTTTGAACAGCGTCCGTGGATGAAAGCCGCCGAAATTACCGATGAAATCATCGCTGCCATCGAAAGCGGAAAATACGGCATGATCCGCTTCAATTTCCCCAACGGCGATATGGTCGGTCATACCGGCGATTTCCAGGCTGTTCTCGTCGCTATGGGCGCAGTTGATATTTGCCTCGGCCGTATCAAAGACGCAATGGAAAAAGCAGGCGGCGTCCTCGTTGTTACCGCTGACCACGGCAATGCCGACGATATGATTGAACATGACAAAAAAGGCGAAGCCAAATTTGACAAAAACGGTCAGATCTGCCGCAAAACCAGCCACTCTCTCAATCAGGTTCCCTGTATAATTTACGATCCCTGCTTCAACGGAGAATACGACAGCGAACTGCGTGAAGGTCTGGGAATCAGCAGCATTACTGCCACCTGTATCGAACTTCTCGGCTTCAACGCCCCTGAAGGTTACGATCCGAGCGTCCTTAAAATGCGCTGAAAACAGCTGATATTTCAAAAATTTTTCTCTGGATCCCGTCGTGAATAACGGCGGTGATTCAGAGGTATTCAATTTGAATAATCAGTTCAATCGACGAGATACAAATTTATACTGTTACTGCAATAAGGAGTAAAAAATGATCAGAAATTCAGCAGAATACAAATCCGAAATCAGAAATAAAATGAGAGACGGCAACGGCGATGTCGTTATCACTCACATCCTTAATTGTGCCGATGACCTCAAGTCAAATACCCGTCTTTTCGCCAAACTCACTCTCGAAAAAGGCTGCTCCATCGGCAAACATGACCACATCGGCGAAGAAGAAATTTTTTACATCCTCAAAGGTACTGCCGAATTTGATGATAACGGCACTAAAAAAATTCTCAATCCCGGCGATGTCGCTGTTACCTCAAATGCTTCACACTCCATCGCCAATGCCGGCGATACCACTCTCGAAATCATGGCTGTCATTTTGAAATTCTGATCACAGGACATCTTCGATCATGCTGAAATCCCCGAAAAACATAATCTGCGCCATCGAACTCGGCACTTCAAAAATATGCGTCCTTATCGGTAACTCAAATCCGAACGGACAACTCGAAGTTATCGGACACGGCGAAGTCCCTTCCGACGGTTCAATCGTTAAAGGCGAAATTGTCGATATGGACAAAGCCTTTGAAAATTTGAGCCTCGCCCTCGATATTGCCGATAAATCATGTGGCAGAGAACTTGCCAATAACAAACTTACCGTTATCAATATTACCGGATGCAATATTGACAGTGTTCATTGCGTAGGTACGGCCATCATCCGTTCTCCGGAACAAAAAGTTACTGAAAAAGAAATAGATGAAGCCAAGCAGAGTGCGACGATTCATCACATGCCGCCGGACAAAATGCTGCTCCATACCTC
>JAZRBX010000007.1:0-4168 GCA_045635285.1 Victivallaceae bacterium | reverse complement strand
TCAGACGGCCGGTATGTTCGTCAACGATCATGACCTTGCCGTCCTGAACGACGTAGTGAACATCTTTCTCAAAAAGGCAGTAAGCTTTCAAAAGCTGTGAAATATCGTGGAGTTTTTCGCTCTGGAGAGCAAAATTTTCCTGAAATTCGCGGCGTTTTTCAAGTTTTTCTTTTTCGCTCAAAGTGCTGTCATTTTCGATTGCATGGATGGACATGAGCAAATCGGGCATGATAAAATCTTCAGGATGATCGGGAGAAATGGCATTTCTGCCTTTGGCGGTAAGGTCGGCTTCATTGCTTTTTTCATCAATAGTGAAGTAAAGATCACTCTGAACTTCCTGAAGCATACCGCGCTGATTATCACTGCGGACATAAGCTTCATATTTTTCAAGGGCTTTAAGCAGTTCGCCGTCTTCAAGGGCACGCAGAAGCTGTTTATGAGTCGGCATACCGAAGCGGACCTGAAGAAGTTTGCGGAGGACGACATCCAGTTCATCTTTGGTCATGCCGTCCTCTTTGCCGAGCAGTTCATTTGCTTCACGCATCAAGCGGGAGCAGTAAGCATTCTGCATGGAATAGACATTGGCGACCAAAGGCTGTATTTTGTCAAACTGGTGAGTGGACATCGGCACAGGACCGGAAATGATAAGCGGAGTACGGGCCTCGTCGATGAGAATGCTGTCGATTTCGTCAACGATTGCATAAAAATGATCACGCTGAACCAGATAACGCGCATCCGTTGCCATACCCATATCACGCAGATAGTCAAAACCGAATTCGCTGTTTGTACCGTAAGTAATATCACATTCATACTGTTCTTTACGGACAGGCGGAGGCATCATATTCTGCAGACAGCCGACGGTCAGACCGAGATAACGGAAAACCGCACCGATCCATTCGGAGTCGCGGCGCGCAAGGTAATCGTTAACAGTAACCAGCTGGCAGTTCCGTCCGGTAAGAGCATTAAGGTAAAGCGGCATGGAAGCGACAAGGGTTTTACCTTCACCGGTTGCCATTTCGGCGATTTTGCCTTTGTGCAGAGCGATAGCACCCATGATCTGAACATCAAACGGGATCATGTTCCATTCAAGTTCATGTTCACAAACCATGATTTTCTGACCGCACAGACGGCGGCAGGCATTTTTGACCACGGCGAAAGCCTCGCACATGATGTCATCAGTAGTTTCGCCGTCAGCGAGGCGTTGTTTGAACTCGACGGTTTTATTTTTGAGTTCTTCATCGCTCAAAAGCTGATATGATTTTTCAAGCTCATTTATTTCAGCGACCAGCGGGAGCATTTTTTTGACATCACGCTTGGATTTGGTGCCGAATATTTTTTTCAAAACATTTCCGAACATCTTATAATCACCTCAAATTTTAAGTTTTTTTATACAAAACAATCCCGCTCCGCATAACGGAGCCGGGATCGTATAAAGTCTGATTCAAAAAAAGCCGAATGCAATATCAGCGAAAAGTATCAGCACTTGACGGTGCGATCCACAAGTGGAAATCAACCTTTTTACCTCCCATTTCCAGAGTAACAAGGGTGTTCAGCCGTGTAAGCAGCAGAGCATAAGGAATTTTGACGGAGCCGCCTGCGACATTGACGGAAACATTGCTGTCTCCGAGAATATCTTCGGCATTGCGAACTGCGGCGACCAACTGCAGCATACGGGTCAGTTTGTCCTGCAATTGAGCGTCAAAGGAGTAAGTTTTGTGGCATTTTTTACAAACTGCCTGAAAATCTTTCTGAATGACTTCCGCAAGGTTGAAACTGATCACATTCTGACATTCATCATCAAGACAATGAAAATCAACCTGCGCTTTTGCACCGATATCACTTACTGCATCTGCCATAAACGAACCTCACACTTTCAGAGTCAGAGAGCAGTAACGGTATTGTAAAGGACTGCGGTATTTTCAGTGCTTTCCAGCAATTTTTCAATAACGCCGTCTTCACGCATTTTGCGGGAGATACTGCCGAGGAGCTGCAGATAAGCGTCCTGATTTTCATCGGGAGCAGCGAGAAAGACAACGACGCGAACGGGTTTGCCGTCCTGTGCAACATAATCAACGATGTCATTTTTGGCAACACCGATAACGATGACAGGAGTGGGAATGTCATTGACACGGATATGGGGCAGAGCCAAACCTTTGCCGACGGCGGTGGTCATCATTTTTTCGCGTTTCCATGTCAAACGGTAGATAGTATCGCGGCTGAGTTTGGTCAAATCTGCAGCACGGTTAATAAGTTCATCCATGATTTCAAGTTTATCATTACCGTTGAGAATCATGACAGAATCACGGGTAATGCAGTTCAAAAAATCACAAGCCATATTTATTTCCTCCTTGATTGTATGATAAATTTTCCTATATCTTCCATAAATTAACGCTTTTTTGCCATATTGCAACATTTTTTTCAAATTTTTTTGAATTTTTTTATGATTTCCCATATTTTTTCACCTCTGCAATCGAAGATTTATTAAAAAACGGGAGCTTTTTTGCTTTTTCATTTGACAGACGGCAAAAAGGCTGTATATTAATAATCTATTATTTAGTATTAAAATAACGGCCCGTGCCGTTTATAAAAATCCGAGGTGCATTGTTCGATTTAATGCACCCGATAACAAAAAGGTGAAAAAGTGAAAGAAATTAAAGTCGGAATCATTGGGTTCGGTACCGTCGGCGCCGGAGTCGCAGAAAACCTGTTGAACAACTACAACGTAATCTGTACCCGAACATCCACAAGTGTCAAACTTCACAAAATTGCCGATTTGGATATCACAACCGACAGAGGCATCGCTATCCCCGAAGGCATCCTCACCACCGATGCAAACGAAGTCATCAATGAATGCGATATCGTCGTCGAACTCGTCGGCGGCACCACCATCGCAAAAAAATTCATCCTGCAGGCCCTCAATAACAAAAAACATGTCGTTACCGCAAATAAAGCCCTCCTCGCACTCCACGGCGAAGAACTTTTTGCCGCTGCCAAAGCAAACAACGTTGACATTTTCTTTGAAGCAAGCGTTGCCGGCGGTATCCCCATCATCAAATCTCTCCGCGAAGGCCTCATCAGCAACAGAATCAACAGCATCTACGGTATCATGAACGGCACTTGCAACTACATCCTCACCCGCATGGAAAATGAAGGTGTCGATTTCGCAACCGTTCTTGCCGATGCACAGAAACTCGGTTATGCCGAAGCTGAACCCAGCCTCGACGTAGACGGTTTTGATACCGCTCACAAAACCGCAATTTTGAGTGCGCTTGCTTTCGGCAAATGGTTCGGTCTTGAACCTCTTTTCGTCGACGGCATCCGCGACATCAGCCTCTTTGATATGGGATGTGCCGCAGAACTCGGTTACCGCATCAAACTGCTCGCAATCATCAAAAACAAAAACGGCAAAGTCGAAATGCGTGTCCATCCCACTCTCGTTCACGCTGACGGCATGATCGGCAATATCTCCGACGTTTTCAACGGCGTCATGGTCGACGGCGATACCGTCGGCACAACCCTTTTCTACGGCAGAGGCGCAGGCCGCAAAGCCACAGCAAGTGCAGTCGTCGCCGACATCGTCGATGTCGCAAAAAATATCGCTGCAAACTCCATCGGCAGAACCCCCGCTTTCGTTGAAGGCGCACTCTTCGATGAAGTCATCCCCATGGATGAAATCGAAAGCTGCTACTATCTGCGTATGATGGTTACTGACCGCCCCGGCGTAATGGCACAGGTCAGTCAGATTTTTGCTGACGGCAATATCAATATCGACAGCCTCGTTCAGCACGGCGAAGGCGAAGGCAACGGCGTACCGCTCATCATCCTGACCGGCATGACCAGAGAAAAAGATATGCTTGACGCTATCGCCAAACTCGAAAATCTGGACTGCTCTCTCGACAAAGTCCGCATGCTCCGTATTGAAAATATTTAATCCGAAAAGGTGTTTTATCATGGGTATCCATACTGTTGAAAAAATCGGCGGGACTTCAATGACCCGCTTCGGCGAACTGCTCGACAACGTTCTCATCGGCAATCGCAAAGAAAACGAACTCTACAACCGCATTTTCATCGTCAGCGCATACGGCGGCATCACTAATTTGCTCCTCGAAGACAAAAAAACCGGAGAACCCGGTGTTTACGGCAAGTTCGCCGACGGCAGCAACGAATG
>JAZRBX010000006.1:0-3388 GCA_045635285.1 Victivallaceae bacterium | reverse complement strand
ACCTATACTCCTCACGTTGATACCGGTGCTTTCGTTATCGTTATCAATGCAGAAAAAGCTGTATTCACCGGTAAAAAAGATATCAGAAAAGAATATCAGAAATACACCGGATATCGCAGCGGTCTCAAAATCACTACTCCCGAAAAACTTCGTGAAAGTGATCCCGCTCGCATTATCAAAAGTGCTGTTTGGGGTATGCTTCCTCATGGTCGTTTGGGCCGCGCACAGTTCCGTAAACTCAAAGTTTACGCAGGTGCCGATTATCCCCAAGTCGCTCAGAAACCCGTAAAAGTTACCGTGGAGAAATAAATCATGGCTAAAAATACTAATGAAGTTTGTGCCACCGGTCGTCGTAAATGTGCTGTCGCCAGAGTCCGTATGACTCCCGGTACCGGCAAAATCGTCGTCAATGGTCGCGAAGTTAATGAATACTTCCCCATCGCCGCTCTCACCGGCTATGTCGTGCAGGTTCTCAAAGTTGCAGGTTATGAAGGCAAAGTTGATATTGCTGCCAACGTCGACGGCGGCGGTATGTCCGGTCAGGCAGGTGCTCTCCGTCACGGCGTCGCTCGTGCATTGCTCCTGATGAACGAATCTTTGCGTCCGACCCTCAAATCCAGCGGTATGCTCACCCGCGACGCTCGCGTCAAAGAACGCAAAAAACCCGGTCAGCCGGGAGCTCGTCGCCGTTTCCAGTTCAGCAAACGCTAAGCTTATACGGTATTGCAAAACAGCGGAGTTTCATGCTCCGCTGTTTTTTTTTGTTTTAATTTCTATTTCCGGGTTGACTTTTGAAAAAATCTGTGTTAACTTCTGTGTGAACGGAGGTGTGTTGTGTTTTTGGAAAATTTTTTCTTCCCGAAATTTACATGGAAATTTCTTCTGCGTATCGCTGTATCGGCGGCAATACTTTTTTGTACCGGTTATTTTTTCTTCATGCCGTGTTTCATCAACGGAGCAAGCATGAAGCCTGCTTATGACTCAATAGGTTTCAATTTCTGCAATAAACTCCGCTATCTGAAAAATCCGCCCTCGTACGGAAATATCGTGATTTTGCGCTATGTCGGGCGTAAATATTTCCTGAAAAGAGTCGTCGCTCTCGAAAATGATACCGTCGAATTCCGCAACGGTCAGCTTTTCCGCAATGGGATAGCTGTCGTTGAAGATTATGTCAAACTGCCGTGCCGCTGGAATATGCCGCCCGTAACGGTGCGGAAAAATATGATTTTCGTTGTCGGGGATAATCGTTCTATGCCGATTGAGGAACATCAGTTCGGGATGATTTCGATAAAAAGAGTGGAGGGGGCACCGCTGTGGTAAAGAAAATAATTTATGGAGTTTCGGCTCTGCTGGTAACTGTGATCGTTTTGTGTTTCATTTTCTGCAGAGAGTCGGAGGAGGAAAAAATTATCCGCACCTTGAAGGAATTTTGTGCAGATGCCGCAAAAAATAAAGATAATTCAGGTCCTGCGGCAGTACTGCTTAAAACAAATGTCCTCAAAGCTTATTTTTCCGAAAACTGTGAGCTTTCGATACAGCGTGGTTTACTGTACGGCAAATACAGCGATGTGCGGGCTGCCAATGAGATCATGAGATTGAATCTTTTTTTCAGGGAAACGGAGCTTGATGTTTCAGATATTTTTGTAACTGTCGATAGTGCAGAGGCTTCGGTGCTTTTGACAGGGACTTTTTACGGAGTATTGAAAGACGGCTCTGCTGTTGAGGAGGTCTGTGAGGTAGAGCTCGTAATGCGCAAGGATGAAAAAAAGTGGCGGATGTCATCAGTTGAAGTACATAAAATACTTGAAAAATGATAAATTCTTTTTTATGTGGGCAGTTATTAAAAAAAAATTTATGTTTTTTTGTAAAAAGCACTTGATTTTACTCAAAAATATGGTATTTTTATAACAAAAGAGGGCATGCTATGGTGGTGTGCCGAAAGTAGAAAGGAAAAATTATGAAAAAAGCTCTCATGTTCGTCGCTGTCGCAGCTATCGCTTGCACAATTGCCGGTTGTGGTTCACTCCGTACTCCCAAATCAGGTCCCCGCAGTAAAAACGTCTGGTATAATACTTTCTTCGGCGTCTCCATTGAAAGTCTTGCTTACGGCGATGGAATCATTGTCGGTCAGAAATAATTTCTGTTGAATTTATTAACGCCGTTCCGTTTGGAGCGGCGTTTTTTTTGCTTTTTTCCCTTGCTTGTTAAGCCGTCGTCATCAGCCATAACGCTCAATTCAGCGACTTTTTTTAATGTTTCAACAACGGCAGTATAATTCTGCATCTGATAATGGTGCGGCGGTCTATTGCATTTTCATCATCAGCGAAGATATTGACAGCGCACATAATCAGAGCGGCAGTAAAAAAATGGATAAACTTATTCATATTTTTTAGAGAAACATATAAGCGGTTGTTTATAACAAATGTTGTATTCTTTTTTTTTGCCATGATTTTCGGTTTTTCTATTGTAAATATTTTTTATAATGCTAAATTATTCTCTGTGGCTATTATAATAAGAAAGGGAAGAAGATTATGGAAGAAAAGCTCAATATACGCAATCCGCATGTCAAATACAGACCGATCCCGTTTTGGAGTTGGAACGATAAACTTGAACCAGCTGAACTGCGTCGGCAGATCCGGGAGATGCATAAGGTCGGTATCGGCGGTTTCTTTATGCATGCCAGAGGCGGATTGCAGACGGAATATCTTTCGCAGGACTGGATGGAATGCATAAAAGCCTGTCTTGATGAGGCTAAAAAATGCGGCATGGAGGCTTGGCTTTATGACGAAAACGGCTGGCCCAGCGGTTTCTGCGCAGGAGCGGTCAATGGACTCGGCGTTGAGTATCAGCAGAAGTACTTACGCTATGAAATAAAAAAGGTTAAAGAATGCGGCACTGAATTTACTATTGCTTATTATACTCCTGAAGGTGAATTTATCAGCCGGGAAACACCCGATGACGCAGAAATGACTGTTCTTCGCTGTTTCTATGAAGTTAATCCTTTTTATGTAGACAACCTTGACGCAAAGGTCGTTCGCAAATTTCTTGATTTTACTCATGAGCGTTATTATCGGGAAATTCCTGAAGATTTGCGTCCTTACATGAAGGGCGTTTTTACCGATGAACCGCAGTTGTCCCGCAATGGAATCGGCTGGTCATTTGTTTTAGAGGATGAGTACATCAAGGAATACGGAATTGATATTTTGCAGGATTTGCCGTTTTTATTTATTGACTCTGACAGAAGCAATGAGGTAAGAGTGCGTTACTGGCGTTTGTCGGCAAAACTTTTCAAAATCAATTTCATGAAGCAGATCGCAGATTGGTGTACTGAACATAATTGGATGCTTACAGGACATCATGTTCAGGAAGAACCTTTCGATGTACAGGT
>JAZRBX010000005.1:0-1616 GCA_045635285.1 Victivallaceae bacterium | reverse complement strand
AAATGGGCGGCCGCTGTGCAATTATTGACGCTGAACACGCCGTCGATCCGACTTATGCCAAAAAAATCGGTGTAAATATTGACGAACTGCTCATCTCCCAGCCCGACTGCGGCGAAGATGCTCTTAATATCGCCGACGCTCTCGTTCGCAGCAACTCCATTGATGTTCTGGTCATCGACTCCGTCGCCGCACTCGTTCCCCGTGCTGAAATCGAAGGTCAAATGGGTGATTCCCACATGGGATTGCAGGCACGCTTGATGTCCCAGGCACTGCGTAAACTCACCGGTGTTGCCAGCCGCAGCCGCACCTGTATCATTTTCACCAATCAAATCCGCGAAAAAATCGGCGTGATGTTCGGCAATCCCGAAACCACCACCGGAGGCAATGCACTCAAATTTTACGCCTCTATCCGTATGGACATCCGCAAAGTTACCGCCCTCAAAGACAATACCGGCAACGCCACAGGCAACAAAGTCCGCGTCAAAGTTATCAAAAATAAAATGGCTCCCCCGTTCAGAGTCGCCGAATTTGAAATCAATTTTGCAGAAGGCATCTCCAAAGTCGGCTCCATCCTCGATGTCGCAACCGACCTCGGAATTCTGGAAAAAAGAGGCTCATGGTTCAGCTTCAACGGCGAACAGCTCGGTCAGGGCAGAGATCAGACCAAAGCTCTGCTGGAAAAATCTCCCGAACTTCAACAGAAAATTATGGAAAAAATCAAAGAAGTCGTCAGCAGTCAGGGCGTAGCTCTGGAAACAGGAGTAATTGCTGAAAACGTTTGAGGTTCTGAAAACTTTTTATGAAATTTTTACGGATATTTGTATTTTTCCTTGCTCTGTCCGCTTTCGCGTTGACGGCAAATGAAACTCCCGGCATGCTGGCGTTTCTTGAACGCAACTACGGTGCGGCTCTGCGGCTTCTGCCCAAAGAGATCGCACAGTTTGTGCCTGGCTCGGATACATATCTTGAACATGTTTTCGCCTATATTGAAAGTGCGCTTTTTTACGGCCGCACCGATGAAGCAGCAGAGCGTATAGATGAAGTAAAATCACAAATCCCGTCAAAATATCAGATAAGATTCGACCTCCTCTGCGCCCAGCTTGCTTTCGCCCGTAAAAATTTTGCCGAATGTGAAAAAATACTTGACAAAATCCCCGCAAATGCAGCACTTTCTCCGCTCAATCGTTACGATATTGCCGTCTTGTACGCAGAAATCTACCTCACATCGAACCGCGCGGAAAAAACTTTGGAAATTGTCAGAAACGCTTTGAAATCCTCCGAAGTCGCACAATGCGGAGAATTTACTCTGCGTATCGCTGAAATGCGCGCGCTCGCCTCCGTCGGCAAAATCGGAGAGATCCTCCCGATATACGAAAATTTGAAAAAGAAATATCCCGGTGAAAAAGAAAAAATCCGCCATTTTGAACTTCTTGCTCTCGCTATCAAACAGGATTTGAAGGCATATCATGAACTTTTCATCAAACTTTTCCCCGATGAAAAATCACTTGCTCCCTATATCGGCGATATGGTGCTTTATCAGGGGACCCATATTTACCATCTGTGGGGAGAGAGGAAGTCCCTTCCAGTTCTTATTCTGTTGGTGGAACGTTTCCAGG
>JAZRBX010000004.1:0-4460 GCA_045635285.1 Victivallaceae bacterium | reverse complement strand
GCATGCTATAATATGTATATCTTAAAACTTTATTTGATTTGATAAAAAGATTTTGTACTGTATTTATAACTTTTTAACGGAGGAATTTTTATGTCATCTTCTGCAAATTCTGTTGTTACCGCCCGTTCCATGCCTTTCTGGTGCGTCGGAAATCCGCTTGCAGACCCTTTCGGCGGTCCTGTTTTTGAAAAACTCGACTCTCTCGATGTCGCCCGCCTGATCGCTGATGCATGCCGTGAAGGCTTGATTGAAGAAACCGCTTATCACGATGACGACCTTGTTCCGTGGGATCCTGAAAATCCTGAAGATGATATTGATCCGGCCGGCGAGACTTATGCAAAACTTTGCGCCATTAAAAAAATTCTTGATGATGCAGGTGTCAAGGTAAATTCATCCATTTGCAGTCTGCACGGTCATCCGATGTTCAGAGACGGAGGACTCTGCAACCCCGCCCCCGAAATCCGCCGTCTTGCCGTACTTAAAGTTAAAAGGACTCTGCGTATGGGGCAGTTTTTCGGTGCGAAACATTATGTTTACTGGGTCGCCCGCGACGGTTTTGAAGTGCCTGTGGTTACTCAATGGGAAAAAGTTTATGAATGGCTCGCCGAAGGCTTGAACAGCGTTACTGATTATATCGAAGAAAAAAATATGACCAATTACATCGGCGCAACTGTTGAACCCAAACCCAATGAGCCGAGAGGTCAGATGTTTCTGCCGACTGCCGGACATGCGGTGGGATTTATCTGCTGTAAACTCAAAAAACCCGATTTCTGGGGTATCAATCCTGAACTGCTGCAGCATGAGGGGATGGCTCTGATGAATTCCGTCATGACCGTTGCCTATCTTGTCAGTATGAATAAACTTAAATTCCTCCATTTCGGAAGTCAGATAAAAGCTCAGTTCGATGATGACTTTCCGCCGCTGGTCGGGCCGGAGGGTTTGAAGGAGACCGTTATGATGTTCTACACGCTCAAAAAACTCGGCTGGAAAGGTGTTGTCGAATTTGACTGCCACATGCTTCGTGCAGAAGCTGATGTCAAAAATCAGTTGGAGAGCCGCCGTCAGTTCATCAGAAACTGCTCTGAAGCTTTGGATATTGCATTTAAACTTGCCGATCGTATTCAGGAACCCGCCCCCGGTATTAATCAGTCTGCCGCCGATCTTGCTTCCATCCGTCAGATGTGTAATCTTTGAACAGGAGCAATGCTATGAGTTTTTATCTCGGAATAGATGTCGGCACTCAAAGTATCAAAGGTATTCTGATTGACCCTGCAAGCGGAGAATTTCTGCCTCCTGTGGCAGTCAATTACGGTCAGGAACTTGCCGGATATGCATCGGTTGAAGGTTTTATTCCCTGTGAAGATGCCTCTTTGCGTCATGCCGACCCGCTGATGTGGCTGGATGCTCTGGATTTGCTTTTCGCCAAAATGCAGAAAGCCGGATTGCCCATGGAGCAGATTTGCGGGATTTCGGGTTCAGGACAGCAGCACGGAACGGTTTATTTGAATGATTCCTTCAAAAAACGCTTTGCGGAACTTGATGCGGAAAGTTCTCTTGCTCAACAACTTGCAGGAGCTTTAAGCAGGAAGACTGCTCCGATATGGATGGATGCATCCACCGGAGAACAATGCCTTAAACTCCGTGAAAAATTCGGAAATTCCATTAAAGAACGCACCGGCAGTGATGCGGCAGAAAGATTCAGTGCCGCTCAAATAATGAAATTTGCACAGCAGGAACCTGCCGCATGGCAGGAAACTGCAGAGGTCCATCTGGTAAGTTCATTTATGGCTTCGGTACTTGCCGGGGAGTCAATGCCGATAGATTACGGCGACGGTGCAGGTATGAATCTTCTCAATTTGAAAACTCTTGAATGGGATGATGAAATCGTCGCTTTCACCGCTGAAAATCTGGTTGAAAAACTGCCTACTTGTGTCGCTTCAAATACAGCAGTCGGAAAACTTTCACCTTACTTTGCCAAATACGGACTTTGCCCCGGCATCCCTCTCAATGTCTGGTCCGGCGATAATCCCAACAGTCTGATCGGCTGCGGCTGCACAGATGATTCTGCCGCCATGATAAGTTTGGGGACGAGCGATACTTTTTCGGGAATTGTGCAGGATTTTGCAGATTCGCCGCGGAACGGACATATTTTCGGTTGTCCGTCGGGTGGCTTCATGTCTTTGATCTGTTTTACCAACGGCTCGCTGACCAGAGATCATTTCCGCAGGAAATACGATTTAAGTTATGCTCAATTTGATGAAGCAGTGAGTGCGGCGGAACCGGGAAAATTTCAAATGCTTCCGTTCCTGAAAGCAGAATCCACTCCCGCTGTGCCGAATCCGGAGATCCGTTACAATTTTGCTCCTGAAAAAGTTAATGCCGGTGAAATGTGCCGTGCTTTGCTTGAATCCCAGATTTTGACAATTCTGCACCATGCAGAATTGAAGAAAAAACCTTCAACTATCCGTTTGACCGGAGGAGCCTCCGCAAGTGCCATGCTCCGTAAACTTGCCGCTGACATATTTCAAGTGCCTGTCCTTATCGGTTCTTCTGCGGAAACTGCCGCTCTCGGTGCGGCAATGCGTGCGGCAAACAGTATCGGCGGAGTGTCTTTTGCCGATTTAACGGATAAATTCTGCCGTATTGAACAGAGAATAGAACCTGATCCGACTCTCGCAGATAAATATGAACATGCTTTGCAGAATTTTGTTGAATTGCTCCGTTCAAAAATTTAAGACTGCCCCAAAGTGATTTTGAAGAGTTTTTTCAATCAGTATAACAATGTTCGGGGAGGATATCTCGTTCTGTTTCTGTCTTATTTGACGTAAACAGTTGTATTTGCTGATGGTTTTGACAGCCAGCATTCGCAGTAGATTATCAGCAGGAAAAGCACCAGACAGGCAGGGACCACAAGTATCGCTCCTGTAAGTCCGTACTTATCCCCGACAACGCCCATAAGGTAGGAGAAAAATCCGCATCCGGGGACTCCGATCGCTGAATAGTAGATATAAAGCAAAGTGCTGTCGCAGTGGGGGAGTTTGGCGACACCGTAAACCTGCGTGGTGGGCCAGTACGGCGCAACCCCGATGCCGGAAAGAAAAAGCAGAACAAAAAGAATTGTAAAAAGCGCCCATGACGGCATCATCCCGATTTTCAGATTTGCCAGAAATAAGGTTACCGGAATTGTTGATAAAGCCGCTATCGCAATGATCCAGCGGAGGTTTTTCGGCTTGGCGATGTAGCCGAAAAAGGTGCGGCCGACGAACATTCCCAGAGCAATGGCCCCTGTTCCAAGACCGGCAATAAAAGCGGAAGTTTTGAAATTGAGTTCAATATACGCCGCCGCCCAGAAGGTCAGACCGAATTCCGCTCCTGCACCGAAAAACATGGCAAGACAGCAAAGATAGAAATCTTTTTCTCTGAAAATGATTTTTGTCTGCTGAATGAGGACTGCAAGATCGGTTTTTTCTCTGTTTTCGGGATATTTGTTATTCGGGTTTTCTTTCCAGAGAAAGCCGAGCGAACTCAGAATAGTAAGAATACCGATAGCACTCATGACAATGCGCCAGTTTGTACCGAGCGAGACCAGACCGCCGACGATCAGTACCGCACAGGCGATACCTACCGACCAGAACGAGTGCCCGATATTGACATAGCGTTCGGGATAATCTTTGTGCATGTCCTGAATAAAAGGCGTGGCAATGCCTTCACAAATCCCTTCGCCGAGCCCTGCAATAATCAGACAGGGCAGCAGCATCCAGTACTCTTCGGCAAAAGCACACAAACTTAACCCCGTACCGAAACAGAGAACGCTTATGCCCATGGAAAGTCTTTTGCCGATTTTGGCGGCGATGATCCCGCATACAAGCAGTGAAAAAATCATGAATGTACTGCGGATGACATGAAGCATGCCGCCGGAAGCCATGCCGCCTTTGTCGATTTCAAAATTGAGTGATTTGCCCATGGCAACAATCATCAGCGGAATTGCCAGAGAACACATTGAATACATGGTAAATGCCGCAAAACTTGCAAAATCATAGCGGCCGAACTTGAGGGGTGTACGGGACATTTCAGGTATATCTTTCAATCAGAGTTGCTGTTTTATTTCTTCTATGGTAACGCAGGAGGTTCCGCGTTTTCCTACGGCGATGCCGGAGGCGATATTGCCGATTCCGGCGGCGGAAGTTATATTTGCACCTGCGGCGAGGGCGGCGGTCATACTTGCCATGAGCGTATCGCCTGCACCTGATACATCAAAAATTTCTCTGGCGGCGGTCGGGATCATGACAAGTCTGTCTTTTTCATAAACAGCCAGACCGTCGGAGGACAGGGAGATCACGAGGTGTTCAGGCTGATAGTCATTATAAACTTTTTGTGCTGCTTTGAGCAGTAAATTTTTTCTGGTATCAGGATCGGCGAAGAGATCATCGTGCATATTTGCAAGCTCAAAAACTTCTGCA
>JAZRBX010000003.1:0-2413 GCA_045635285.1 Victivallaceae bacterium | reverse complement strand
TTGTGAAGTGTAACGGAACAATGCTTCATAGCGAAATGAAATGAAGCTGCTTCATCTGAAAAGGCGTTTTTATGAAGCACGCCTGACGGCGTATGAAGCGGCACTGCGTGCCATGAAGCAAAAGCCTTGACAGGCTTCATTTCCACCATAAAAAATAAAAGCCGCTCAGTCGAGCGGCTTGATATTTTTTATGGTGGAGCTGATGGGATTCGAACCCACGACATCCACGTTGCGAACGTGACACTCTAGCCAACTGAGTTACAGCCCCTTTTTAATTTTTTATAACATATCACTTTTTTTGAAAAAATCAAGCAATATATGTAAAGTTTAATAACTTATTTGCCACAGCATTTCTTATATTTTTTGCCGCTGCCGCAGGGACATGGATCATTACGGCCGACCTTTTCTCCGGTACGGCGGTAGGTACTGACAGTCGGAACTTCCTCCTGTTCATTTTCCATAGCCTGCCGTCTTCCTTCCAGGACTTCAAGCAGTTCGCTGCTGATTTCGGCTTTATTGATATTCATTTGCTGCTGCTGCAAAGCAAGAAGTTTTTCAAATTCCTCCAAACTGCTTACGCTGACCCGAAAAAGATTGGAAACTACTGACAGATAAACTTTGTCCATCATCTGTTTGAAAACATCAAATGCTTCATTTTTGTACTCAACCAGAGGATCTTTCTGAGCATATACTCGCAAAGACATGCTTGAACGCAGACCGTCCATTGCATACAGATGTTCCTGCCACAAACTGTCGATGGATTCCAGAATGGTATGTCTTTCCAGATAATCAACATTTTCCGGAGTCATGACCTCATTTTTGAGATCATAAGCTTTTTCTATACGCTCGGTAAGTTTAAGCACCAATGCCTGCGGATCTTTCAACTGACCGTCAACCAGCAAGTCAACGATCTCCTGTTCGCTGAATTCAATCGGGAATGACATATTCAAATATTCCATCAAGCGGGCAACATCATAGGAATTTTCGCCCTCTCTCGGAGTTGAACATGCGATAACATTTTCTGTCAAAACCTCTTCAACGATGCAGAAAAGAACATCATGCGGATTATCAGACAAAAGTGCATCCTTGCGCAAACCATAAATGATTTCACGCTGTTTATTCATCACATCGTCAAATTCAAGCGTGTGTTTGCGGATGGCAAAATGCTGCTGTTCCACACGGCGTTGGGCAGTTTCAATGGAACGGTTGAGCAGAGGATGCTGCAATTCCTCCCCTTCTTCAATGCCGAATTTATCAAAAATGGAAACAATTCTGTCCGAGCCGAAAAGACGCATCAGATTGTCTTCCAATGATACATAAAATTTGGATGAACCGGGATCACCCTGACGGCTGCAGCGGCCGCGAAGCTGACGGTCAATACGGCGGGAGTCATGACGGGAACTGCCGATAACATGCAGACCGCCGAGTTGTGCAACGCCTTCACCAAGTTTAATATCCGTACCGCGGCCTGCCATATTGGTTGCGACGGTAACTGCACCTTTCTGACCTGCTTCGGCGACAATTTCAGCCTCACGCATATTATTTTTGGCGTTCAAAACATTGTGAGGAATATTTTTGCGTTTGAGCATGCGGCTCAAAATTTCAGAATCTTCAACAGAGATCGTACCGAGCAGAACCGGCTGACCGAGAGCATGACGGCGTTCAACTTCATCGACAATGGCGTTGAATTTTTCACGCTTGGTTTTGAAAATCGAATCGTTATCATCTTTACGGATACAGGGACGATTGGGCGGAATGACCATTACATCAAGTTTATAAATCTGGAAAAATTCATTTGCTTCGGTTTCCGCAGTACCTGTCATACCGGCAAGTTTTTCATACATTCTGAAATAATTCTGAATGGTGATGGTTGCCATAGTTTGAGTTTCCTGCTCGATTTTGACTCTTTCTTTGGCTTCCAGAGCCTGATGCAGTCCGTCGCTGAAACGGCGTCCCGGCATCAGACGGCCGGTATGTTCGTCAACGATGAGGACTTTTTTGTCCATAACGACGTAGTTGACATCTTTCTCAAAGAGACAGTATGCTTTAAGCAGCTGTGAAAGATCGTGGAGTTTTTCGCTCTTCTCGGCAAACTGCTCCTGAAAACTCTCTTTGGCAGCGATCTTCTCCTGTTCGGAGAGATTTTCATCCGTCTCGATTTTATGCAGTTCGCTCAACAGATCGGGCATCACGAAGACGGTCGGATCATCGGGAGCGATAGTTTCACGTCCGAGCGCGGTCAGATCAGCTTCGTGAGTTTTCTCGTCGATTGTGAAGTAAAGGATCGACTGCACCTCCTGAAGCATACCGCGATTGTTGTCGCTGTGTACTTTGGAATCGAGTTTATCGACCATGCGCAGCACATCGCCGTTCTCCAATGTATGGAGCAGCTGACGATGGGTGGGCATACCGA
>JAZRBX010000002.1:0-1661 GCA_045635285.1 Victivallaceae bacterium | reverse complement strand
CAAGATCTTCTTTTTTGTCGCAGAGGGGTTTATCAATGAAAATAGGCAGACCTGCTTCAATGAAGGGTTTTGCGCGTTCGACGTGTTCACTGCCGATATCAGTAGCGATGATGACGGCATCGACCATGCCGATCATATCTTCGGGTTTGTCAACGATAGTGGGGATGAGGGAGCATTTGGCGACATGTTCGGCATCTTTGCGGTCATTGCAGTAGATGACTTCGATTTTAGCGCCGGGGATACCCATGGTATCGTAGTTTTCCTTGTTGAGGTAGACGGGGATGACGGGGAAAGGACATTCAGCGGTCATAGCTTCTTTGTTGTACTTGTTGAACATGGCACTCCATGAATAGGGGTGTCCGTTGCCCTCGGTCATACCGATGATACCGATACGGATGTTGTTAACATCTTTTACGAGTTGCATAATAAACTCCTTGTTGTATTAATTTTTGTCTGCCGCATGACGGCAGAGCTGTTAAAAAACATTTAATATTTTATAAACTCTTATCCTGCAAAAACTTACAATTCACCTGCATCTTACTGCAAATAAATTATATACACAGAACTGATATAATCTATATTTTTTTGCTGAAATTGCAAGTATTTATCCTCAAAAAAAAACTATTTTCTCCATAAAAAAAGCCGGATCACGAAGAATCCGGCTTACAGAATATCAAAAAAGGTTTATTTTGCAAACTTCAAAGTATAAAGTTCAGTACCTTTTTCCATGACCATTCTGATTGCGAAATTACTGTCAGGCAAAGTGTTTCTGCCGTTTGCCCAGACGATTTCTTTTTCAACTTCATCGCCGCTGAAAGATGCAGTATAATTGTCAATGACGCTGCCTTTTTTGTCAACGAGAGAAATTTTCATACAGCCTTTGGCATTGATGATAAGTTTTTCTCCGGGAGCGGAGAAAACACGGCTCTGCATAACAGCATCATCTTTGACGGCGGAAGTAACGATCCAGCCGTCATAACGCATTTCAGCGATACCGATATTACTGTTGGCATTATGCATATCTTTGGCAAGACCTTCCCAGCCGCCGATCTCTTTGAAGAAAGGCCATTCTTCGGCAAGATTTCTGCCGCCGAAATTGCGTTTCAGACTGTCGGCGGTAATATCGCTGATGTCATCACGGTAAGTGTTGTAGAAATGCTGACGGCGGGTGGTTGTACCCATGATGAAATAATATTTATCTTTGTATCTGTGAGGCAGAGATTCCATGAAAATCATACCGAATGCCCAAGTACCGATGGGAGTATTTTTGATAAAAGGTTTGGGATCGGGCAGACGATACCAGTCAAGACCGTTGCGACTGTAAATCAATTCAGGATAAATCTGCTGTTTACCGCAATCGTATGCGTGCAAATAGGCAAGATAAAAGTTTTTATCAACACGGTGGTAATGAGCACCATAATGCTGATAGCTCCAGTGGTCTTTAAGGTTGCCGACGGTCAGGTATTTGTACTTCCAGTTGAAACCATCAGTAGAATAGTAGACACGCATAAAGCGGCTTGATTCAGCCAGATTGTCATATTCAATGGTATAGGGCGGGAATCTGCGGAGTTTACCGGCTTTGGCATAAAAAATGGTTTTGCCGTCATCAGAGATCCACTGTCCCATAAAATTGTCGTTAGCGGAAACATCATCCTCCAATT
>JAZRBX010000001.1:0-2219 GCA_045635285.1 Victivallaceae bacterium | reverse complement strand
CCCCAGATGGGCGTTTCTGAAGAAAGCGCCGTCCTCGCCAACTGGATGGTCAAAGAAGGCGATGAAGTCAAAGTCGGTCAGGTCCTCTTCGTCCTCGAAACCGGCAAATCAACTTTTGAATGCCAGTCAGAACATGACGGTTTCGTTCTCAAACTTTTCGCCAATGAAGGCGACGAAATCAGCGTCGGCGTTCCCGTCTGCGCAGTCGGTCCTCAAGGCGTCAAAGTCGACGCTCCCGGAAGCTCCGCTCCCCAAGCAGCTCCTGCTGAAACTGCCGCTCCCGCTGCTCAAACAGTTGCCGCTGCTCCTGCCGTCGCTCCAAAAACAACCGCAAGCATGGGCGAAGGCAAAGCTTCTCCCCGTGCAAAAAATCTCGCTGCTGAAATGGGCGTAAATGTTTTTGCCGCAACTCCCACCGGTCCCAACGGCCGTATCATTGAACGCGATGTACGCACTCTCATTGAGTCCGGTCTGGTCGAAACTGCCGCAACTCCCGTTGCCGAAACTGCCGCTCCCGCTACTCAAACAGTTGCCGCCGCTCCCGCAGCCGCTGCCGCTTACGAAGACAAGCCCCTCAGCAAAATCCGCAAGGTCATTGCTGAAAATATGCACAAATCTCTCTCTGAAATGGCACAGCTCACCCTCAACCGCACCTTTGATGCAACTGCAATGATCGAACTTCGCAAGAAATTCAAAAATTCCAAAGGCTACGGTCTGGAAAATGTCACTCTCAACGACTTCATTCTCTTTGCTGTTTCACGCACTCTGCTCGATTTCCCCGAACTCAATGCTTATTTCATGGGCGACAAAATGCGCTGTTTCAACAATGTCAATCTCGCCGTTGCTGTTGATACTCCGAGAGGCTTGATGGTTCCCGTCATCCCCGCTATGGAAAAACTCAATATTGGTACTATTTCTAATCTGGTCAAAGAAAAAGCCGCTCAATGCAAAGAAGGCACTATCAGCCCCTCTGAACTCTCCGGCGGTTCTTTCACCGTTACCAACCTCGGTTCAATGGGCATCGAAAGCTTCACCCCCGTAATCAATCTGCCCCAGACTGCAATCCTCGGTGTCGGTACTTTCCAGCTCAAACCCCGTGAAAATGCCGACGGCGAAATCGAATTTTATCAGGCAATGGGACTCTCTCTCACTTTCGACCACAGAGCAGTTGACGGAAGCCCCGCCGCAAAATTCCTCAAAGTTCTGGCAGAACGCCTCGAAAATATCGAACTTACTCTCGCTCTCTGATAATTTAACATAAAGGTAAAGATTATGATTTATGATCTTCTCATCATCGGCGGCGGCCCCGCCGGTTACCGTGCCGCAGAGCGTGCCGGTCATTACAAAATGAACGTTGCTCTTTTTGAACAGCGTTCCCTCGGCGGCGTCTGCCTCAACGAAGGCTGTATGCCCACCAAAACTTTGCTCTACTCCGCAAAGCTCTATGATTATGCAAACGGCGTTTCCGCCCACTACGGCGTAACCTCCGAAAATGCAAAAATCGACCACAAAGCCGTCATCGAACGCAAAAACAAAGTTGTCAAAACTCTCGTTAACGGCGTAGCCATGCAGATGAAACAGGCTAAAGTCAATGTCGTCAAAGCAACCGCCAAAGTCGCAGGCAAAAACCCCGACGGCACATTCAATGTCGTTGCCAACGGCGAAACTTATGTCGGCAAAAAACTTCTTATCGCCTCCGGTTCAAATGCCGCTGTCCCCCCCATCCCCGGCCTCAAAGAATCACTCGCTGCCAATATCGCCATGACCAACCGCGAAATCCTTGACATGACCGAAAATATCAAATCCCTCATTGTCATGGGCGGCGGTGTCATCGGTCTTGAAATGGCATCATATTTCAACTCCATCGGTGTCAAAGTAACCGTCGTTGAAATGATGGACCGCATCGGCGGCCCCACCGATTTGGATATGACCAAACTCCTCAAAGCCGAATACGAAAAACGCGGCGTAACTTTCATGCTTTCAACAAAAGTTACTGAACTCAAAGGCAACAAAGTCTTTATCGAAAATGCCGCCGGTAAATCTGAACTTACCGCTGACAAAATCCTCGTTTCCATCGGCCGCCGTGCAAATAGTGCCGATCTCGGTTACGAAACTATCGGCCTTTTCATGGAAAGAGGCGCAGTCAAAACCGACGATGAAATGAAAACAAACGTTCCCAATGTCTGGGCCGCAGGCGATATCAACGGCAAATCCATGCT